>JAITUD010000516.1 GCA_031286555.1 Microbacterium sp.
GGGGTCGCCGTAGGTCTTCTCGCGCCCGAGCGTCAGGCCCGCGGCATCCAGCTCCGGCGCTGACGAGCGCTGGGCCCGCTCGATCACGACGATCGCGTCGGGGGAGAGAAGCGGGGCGAGCGCGGCCAGATCCGCGGTCATGGACGCGTCGTCCAGCTCGTACGGCGGGTCGGTGAACACCAGGTCGAACGGCCCGGTCGTGTGCTGCAGGAAACCGTGCACGGCGCTCTGGTGGACTCTGGCGTCCCCGGGACGTGCGCCGAGCGCCTTCGCGACGGTCGCGATGTTGCGTCGCACGATCCCGGCCGCCGCGTGCGACTTCTCGACGAGATCGACGGATGCCGCGCCGCGGCTCCACGCCTCCAGGCCCAGGGCACCGCTGCCGGCGTACAGGTCGAGAACGCGCGCTCCGTCGATGACGTCCATCGACTCCAGCGATCCGAACAATGACTCGCGCACACGGTCGCTGGTGGGCCTCGTCCCCGCGGAGGGGACGTCCAGTCGCAGACCTCGGGCGGCCCCGGCGATGATCCTCGTCACCCGTTCACGATACGACACGTGACGTCGCAGCCCTTCTCTAGACTCGTGAGCATGCCGTCAACGCTGGAAACGCCCCTCGATGTCGCCGTCGGCAGCGCGACCGCAAAGGCTCTCGACAAGGCGTTCGGGCTGAAGACCGTCGGCGACCTGGTGGCGCACTATCCGCGCCGGTACGCCGACCGCGGCGAGCTCACGCCGATCCTGGACCTGCCGATCGGCGAGACGGTCACGATCGTCGCCGAGGTGCTCTCCACCGGCATCCGCCGGATGCGCAATCGGCAGGGTGCCATGCTCGAGGTGACGATCGGCGACGGCCTCGGGCGGATGTCGCTGACTTTCTTCGGCAAGGGGCCGGGGCAGCTCGAGTGGCGGCAGAACGAGCTGCGGGTCGGCCGCCGCGGGGTGTTCTCCGGCAAGGTCGCCGAGTACCGCGACAGTCTGCAGTTCTCGCATCCCGAGTACCAGATGTTCGACGACGAGACAGAGGCGCGTCAGCACGCCGACACCAGCGTCACCGTGCCGATCCCGATCTATCCGGCGACCGCATCGATGGCGAGCATGAAGATCGCCGATCTCGTCGGCCGTGTGCTGAACGATCTCGGGCCGATTCCCGATCCGCTGCCGGAGCGCCTGCGCGTGGCGGAGGGGCTGCTCGATGCGCGCACCGCACTCGAGAACGTGCACCGGCCGCCGACGCGCAACGACATCGATCCCGCGGTTCGTACGCTGCGGATGCACGAGGCGCTGACTCTGCAGACCGCGCTGCTGCAGCAGCGCGCCGCGGTGCGGGACCTCAGGGCCACGCCGCGACCGGCGCAGCCGGGCGGGCTGCTGGAGCGGTTCGACGCGAATCTGCCGTTCACGCTGACCCTCGACCAGCAGGATGTCGGGGCGTCGATCCAGCAGGACCTGGTCGCGCAGTGGCCCATGAACAGGCTGGTGCAGGGCGAGGTCGGCTCGGGCAAGACGCTCGTCGCCCTGCGCGCGATGCTGCAGGTCGCGGAGTCCGGGGGACAGGCGGCACTGATCGCTCCCACCGAGGTGCTCGCCGGGCAGCACCTGCGCTCGATCACGAAGATGCTGGGCCCCGAGCTCGCTCCCCTCCTCATGCCGACCCTGCTGACCGGGCAGATGTCGGCGCCGCTGCGGCGCAAGGCGGCGCTGCGCGTGGCATCCGGTCAGGCGCTCATCGTGGTCGGCACGCACGCACTGCTGTCCGAGAAGACCACGTTCGCCGACCTCGGCCTCGTCGTCGTCGACGAGCAGCACAGGTTCGGCGTCGAGCAGCGCGAGACCCTGCGGGCGAAGGGCTCCAGTCCGCACGCGCTCGTGCTGACCGCCACGCCGATTCCGCGCACCGTCGCGATGACGGTGTTCGGCGACCTGGACACCTCGGTGATCCGCACCATGCCTGCCGGCCGTGCGGGCATCCAGACGTTCGTGGCACCGCTCGCCGAGCATCCCGGCTGGTGGCAGCGCGTCTGGGAGCGCTCGGCCGAGGAGATCGCGCAGGGGCGTCAGGTGTTCGCCGTCTGCGCGGCGATCGACACCACCAAGGACTCTGCAGAGGCGGATGCCGGGAGCACACTGTTCGAAGCGGCGAAGGGGCCGCGGTGGGGCGTCGTGCAGCTGGAGGAGGCGCTTTCCACGCATCCGGCTCTGTCGAAGGTGCGCAGGGCTGTGCTGCACGGCAAGATGCCCTCCGACGAGAAGGACGCCATCATGCAGGCGTTCGCTCGCGGCGACATCGACCTGCTGATCGCGACGACCGTGATCGAGGTCGGAGTCGACGTGCCGAACGCCTCGACCATGGTGATCCTCGACGCCGACAGGTTCGGCGTCTCGCAGCTGCACCAGCTGCGGGGCCGTGTCGGCCGCGGCGGTGTGCCGGGGCTGTGCCTGCTGGTCACCGAGGCGGAGGAGGGCACGGTCGCCCGGGAACGCGTGGATGCCGTGGCCGCGACGCTGGACGGCTTCGCACTGGCCGAGGTCGACCTCGAACTGCGCGGCGAAGGCGATGTGCTCGGCTCGACGCAGTCGGGCGTGAAGTCGTCGCTGCGACTGCTGCGGGTCGTGAAGGACTCGGGGCTCATCGGCCGGGCGCGCGAGATCGCGGAGGAGATCCTGTCTGAGGACCCGGCGCTGGAGAAGCATCCGGGACTGCGCGACACGATCGCGCGCCGGGTGACGGAGGAGGACAGGGCCGCTCTCAGCAAGAACTGAGAACGGCGTCCTCTACAGTGTGAATATGCGTGTACTGAGCGAGCGGAGCGAGTCGAAGTGAACAGCCGGATCGCCGTCGTCCCTGGTTCCTTCGACCCGCCGACGCTCGGACATCTCGATGTCATCCGCCGTGCGGCGCGGTTGTATGACGAGCTCCACGTGCTGGTGGTGCACAACCCCGGCAAAGAGGCGATGCTGCCGATCGCGCAGCGGCTCAGCCTGCTCGAGCAGTCGATCGCTGACGCCGATCTGGACGGCAGCATCATCGTCGCATCCTGGAGCATGGGCCTGCTGGTCGACTACGCGCGCGACGTGAACGCCGGCGTGCTCGTCAAGGGCATCCGCTCTCAGGTCGATGTCGCCTACGA
>JAITUD010000195.1 GCA_031286555.1 Microbacterium sp.
ATCAGCCAGGTCTGGAACTGCGGCGACCCGACCTTGTTCGTGACGATGAGCACGGTCACCAGTGCGAGCGCGAGCGGCGGGAACAGCCGCTGCCAGGTCGCGCCTCGGGCGGCCTTCACCGCGCCGAGCACGGCGACGGCGATCACGACCAGCGCCATCAGCGGCGTCAGCAGGATAGAGACGACGGCCGCGCCCGGCGCCTCGATCTGCAGGCCGCGCCCTGTCTGCTGGCCGAGGAAGCCGAACAGCGCGCTGTCCGCGCCGAGCAGGAACAGCACGACGATGATGCCGGCGGTCACCGCGGCGGCGGTCAGGACGATGCGGATGCGCTGCTTCACCGCGATGACCGCGGCGAGCACCAGCGCGGCCGGCCAGATCTTGATCCAGGCGCCGACGGTCAGCAGGGCGGTTCCGATGGCGGGTCGCGTGGCCAGCCACAGCCCGCCGATGATCGCGAGGGGCACGGTCACGGCATCCAGCCGGTACATCGCGATCGGCCCGAGCAGCAGCAGTGCACCGCACCAGAACCAGCCGGCGACCCGCCGGCGGTGAGTCCGACCACGGCCCACGAGAACGGCGAAGCCCACCAGATCGAGAGCGGTGACCAGCACCGCCCAGGCGATGAGATACGCGCCCAGCGATCCCATCGCCCCGACCAGCGGCAGTGAGAGCAGGTATGCGATGACCATCGGGATGAGCGCCAGCTGCGGGTACACCCACGACTCTGTGATCCCCATGATCGCCCCGCCGCTGAGTGCCGCGTGCGACCAGGGCTGATAGACGAGCACGACATCGCCCATCGGCTGGCTGGGCAGCACCCAGCCGAACCAGGCGACGACCGCGTGCACGGCGACGAAGACCGCCCACAGTGCGATCGTGCCGGGCCGGATCCGAGCCCGGCTCATGCCAGCAGCTCCGCCACCGCGTACGGCAGCGCGTCTGCGACGTCCAGGGCGACGATCGGATGCCCCACCGCGCCGTTCTCGGCGCCGGCGGCGATCGTCGCCGCCCGGCCGTGCAGCCAGGCGCCCGATGCGGCGACCTCGACGGGCTCGGCATCCGGATTCGCGGCGAACAGCGCGCCGATCACGCCGGCCAGCACGTCTCCGGCACCGGCTGTCGCCAGCCAGCCCGGCGCGTTCGCGACCACGATCGTCGTGCCGTCCGGTGCACACACCACGGTGCGGGCGCCCTTCAGCAGCACAGTGCAGGACAGCGCCTGCGCGACCTCCACCGCCTGCGCGGCGCGCTCGGCGTCACCCGCGGGGACCGCCGCATCAAGCCCCAGTCTTTCGCGCAGCCGGGCGAACTCACCCGCATGCGGGGTGATGACCATCGGCGCCGTGCACCCGCGGACCAGATCGAGGGCACCGGCGTCCACGACCACCGGCTGCTCCCCCGCGAGGATGCCGCGCAGCGCGCGCTCCTCGTCATAGCCGCGTGCCGACACGGCGGATCGGCCAGCATCCGCGCGCGGCGCCCCCGGCAGCGTCACGGCCTCGGTCACAGGGGCCACCCCGCGCCCGGCGCCGCCGACGCGTGCGCCACCGTCCGTGCCGGAGCCGATCACCCAGGCGTCCACATGCGCGCCGGCATCGGCGCCGATCACGGTCTCCGGCCGCCTGGCCAGCACGATGTCCGTCGCGGGTCCGGCATAGCGCACGAAGCCGCATCCGGCACGCCAGGCGCCCTCCACGCCGAGCACCGCGGCGCCCGGGTACCGGGGCGATCCGGTGCGCAGCGCGACGACGCCGCGAGAGCGCTTGTCGTCATCGGCGCCGGGAGCGCGCAGGAAGCGCGCGACATCCGCACCGGTCCACTCACGCATGCCTCCACGTTAGCGCCGGCGGTCAGGTGGAGCGGTAGCGTCGGTGTGTGAGCCTGCTGTTCTCCCCGCTGACCCTTCGTTCCCTGACCCTGCGCAACCGGCTGTGGGTGTCGCCGATGTGCATGTACTCCGCGGTGGACGGCGTGCCCGGCGACTGGCATCGCGTCCATCTGCCGCAGTTCGCCGACGGCGGTGCCGGCCTCATCGTCGCCGAGGCCACGGCCGTGGTGCCGGAGGGCCGGATCTCGCCGCACGACACCGGCCTCTGGAACGACGCGCAGCGGGACGCCTGGGCGCCGATCGTGCGCAGCATCCACGACCGGGGCGCGCACGCCGGCATCCAGCTCGCGCACGCCGGCCGCAAGGCGTCGACCTGGTGGCCCTGGGCGGAGCAGCGCGGCTCGGTGCCGGCGTCCGAGGGCGGTTGGCAGACCTTCGCGCCCTCGGCGATCGCCTTCGAGGGCTTCGCCGACCCCGTCGCCCTCGACAGCGCCGGCATCGACGCCGTCGTCACCGGATTCGCGGATGCCGCGCGCCGTGCTCTGGATGCCGGATTCGACCTGCTCGAGGTGCACGGCGCGCACGGCTACCTGCTGCACCAGTTCCTCTCTCCGCTGTCGAACCTGCGCTCCGACGAATACGGCGGCAGCCTCGAGAATCGTGCCCGCCTGCTGCTGCGCGTCGTCGACGCGGTGCGGGATGTCGCGGGCGAGACCGTCCCCGTCCTGGTGCGCATCTCGGCCACCGACCACGCCGAGGGCGGCTTCACCCCCGAGGAGGCGGCGACCGTCGGCGCATGGGCGGTCGAGCACGGCGCCGACCTCATCGACGTGTCCAGCGGCGGACTGGTGCTGCACCAGCAGATCGACCTGCACCCCGGATATCAGGTGCCGCTGGCCGAGATCGTGCGGCAGGGCGGGCGGGTCGCCACCGGCGCGGTCGGACTCATCACGACCGCCGCACAGGCGGAGCAGGTCATCGCGTCCGGCAGCGCAGACGCCGTGCTCGCCGGCCGGGAGTGGCTGCGCGACCCGCATTTCGGCCTGCGCGCCGCGCACGAGCTCGGCGCGGAGGTCGCCTGGCCGCCGCAGTACCTGCGTGCCCGCTGGCGCTGAGCGCCGGCGGGCACGCGGGGCTCAACGGCCGTAGCCGCGCCGGGTGGCGTCCTGCACCTCGCCGACGAGCTCCTCGATGATGTCCTCCAGGAACAGCACCGCCGTGGTGTCGCCGTTGCGGTCGCGCACCCGCGCCAGGTGCCTTCCGGCACGGCGCATCGCGGTCAGTGCGTCCTCGAGATCGGTGTCCTCCTGCACGGGCACCATGTGGTGGATGCGCTTCGCCGGCACCGGGACGGTGGCCCGCTGCGCGGCATCCGGCCCCTCTGCGGCACGCAGGATGTCCTTCAGATGCACGTAGCCGGCCGGCAGGCCCTCGTCGTCGACGATCACGTAGCGCGAGAAGCCGTAGCGGGCGACGGCCCGCTCGATCTCGTCGGGCGTGGTGTTCTGCGGCAGGGTGACCAGGTCGCCCAGCGCCACGGCCACATCGCGGGCCTTCTTGTCGGTGAACTCGACGACCGCGGCGACCGTGCCCGCGGCGTCCGCCAGCACGCCCTCGCGACGGGACTGATCCACGATCGTGGCGACCTCGTCGAGGGTGAACGTCGAGGCGGCCTCGTTCTTCGGCTCCACCCGGAACAGGCGCAGCACGGCGTTGGCCGAGGCGTTCAGGAACCAGATCACCGGCATGAAGACCTTGGAGATCCACACCAGCGGGCTCGCGAGCAGCAGCACCGCACGATCCGGCAGCGAGAACGCGAGGTTCTTCGGCACCATCTCGCCGAACACGACGTGCAGGAACGAGACCAGCACCAGCGTGATGACGAACGCCGTCACGTCGACGACCGTGGTCGTCCAGCCCAGAGCACCCAGCGGCACGGCGAGCAGATGGTGGATCGCCGGTTCCGACACGTTCAGGATCAGCAGCGAGCAGATCGTGATGCCCAGCTGCGAGGTCGCGAGCATGAGCGTGGCGTGCTCCATCGCGAACAGTGCCGTCTTCGCCGGGCGCGAGCCCTTCTCGGCGAGCGGCTCGATCTGCGAGCGGCGCGCGGAGATGACCGCGAACTCGGCGCCGACGAAGAAGGCGTTGCCGAGCAGCAGCACGACCAGCCAGACGATTCCCGCCCAGTCGCTCATCGGTCGCCCTCCTGTTCGTCGGACGCCGGGTCGGGCGTGAAGCGGAGCCGGTCGATGCGTCGGCCGTCCATCCGCACGACGTGCAGCATTCCGTGCTCGGTGCGCACCTCGTCACCGACGACCGGCACCCGCTCCAGCAGGCTCATGACGAAGCCCGCGACGGTGTCGTAGACATCGCCCTCCGGGACCTCGATGCCGGTCTGAGCGCGCAGCTCATCGGGTCGCAGCTCGCCCGGGAAGGTCACGGAGTCAGGTCTGCGGACGACGCCGGCGCGGGTGCGGTCATGCTCGTCCGACACCTCGCCGACGATCTCCTCCACGAGATCCTCCAGGGTCACCAGCCCCGCGGTGCCGCCGTACTCGTCCACGACGATCGCGAGCTGGTATCCCTTGGCGCGAAGCTCGGCGAGCAGGGCGTCCAGGTGCACGGTCTCCGGCACGCGGAGCGGCTCGGTGCAGAGCGCGCCGACGGGGACCTCGGATCGCCTCTCGCGCGGCACGCCGACGGCGGCCTTGAGGTGCACGACACCGGTGATGTCGTCCAGGTCGTCGCCGTGCACGGGGAACCTGCTGAGTCCCGTGCGACGAGCCAACTGGATGACGTCATCGGCGCTGTCAGAAGCCGCGACGGACTGCATGCTCGGACGGGCCGTCATGATGTCGGCCGCGGTGAGGCGGGTGAAGGTCAGGCTGCGGTCGAGCAGGGACGCCGTGTCCTCCTCGAGCACGCCGGCGCTGGCGGAGCGGCGCACCAGAGAGGAGAGCTCCTCGGCGCTGCGCGCGCCGGAGAGCTCCTCCTTGGGCTCGACGCCCATCGATCGCAGCACCGCGTTCGCGCTGCCGTTGAGCACGAGGATCGCGGGCTTGAACACCGCGGTGAACACGGTCTGGAACGGGAGCACCAGCTTCGCGGTCGCGATCGGCAGCGCCAGGGCGAAGTTCTTCGGCACCAGCTCTCCGAGGATCATCGACAGCAGTGTCGCGACGACCATGGCCACGACGACGGCGATCGGCCGCACCGCACCTTCGGGTACGTCCCACGCCGTGAGCACCGGCGCCAGCAGGTTCGAGATCGCCGGCTCCATCGTGTAACCGGTCAGCAGCGTCGTCAGCGTGATGCCCAGCTGCGCCGAGGAGAGGTGCGTCGAGGTGATCTTCAGCGCCCGGATGGTGAGTCCGAGCCGCGTCTCGCCACGGGCCTGCCGCGCTTCGAGGTCGGCACGGTC
>JAITUD010000242.1 GCA_031286555.1 Microbacterium sp.
CAGACCGTACTGCTCAACGGCGGCCGGATCGTGGCATCCGGCTCCCCGCTCGAGGCCTTCGAGGCGGAGCTGCTGCGCGAGGTGTACGGGCTGGACGTCACCGTCGAGGAGCGTGACGGCTACGCCGAGGTGCGCCCGGTCGTGCACGAACTGGAGTACCAGATCTGATGCCCGTGGGAGAGGGCGCGGAAGCGGTCGACGTCGTGATCGTCGGCGGCGGTCCGCGCGCGGTCGCGACGGTCGAGCGCCTGGATGCTCGGGGGCGGGCGGCCGATGCCGCACCTCTCACCGTCGTCGTCATCGACGCCGTGGAGGTCGGTGCGGGCGCCACCTGGCGCACCGATCAGACCGCGCAGTTCCTGAACAACACGACCTCGGATGCCACGACGATCCACCCGGACGCCACGACCCCGATGGACGGGCCGCCCGGCGACGGCCCGACCTTCGTCGAGTGGGCGCGCGAGGTGAGCGCCCGCGGAGCGCACGAGGTCGCGTGGGCGGCCGGGGAAGCGCAGCGGATCACCCCGGGTTCCTTCCCGAGCCGTCGGCTGCAGGGCGTCTACTACAACGACCAGCTGGCGCGGGCGGCCGAGCGCGGCGGGGTGCGTCTGACGCGTGTGCTCGGCTTGGCCGTCGATCTCGAGGCCGACGGCGACGCGCGCATCGTCCGCCTCTCCGACGGGCGCGAGCTCCGCGCCGGCGCCGTCGTGCTCGCCCAGGGCATGGTGCAGGCCGAGGCATCCGCATCGGTGCGGGCGTTCGCCGGCGACGCCGCCCGACTCGGGCTGCTCTACATCGATCCGGGGATGCCTGCGGAGAAGCCGTGGCACCTGGTGCCGGCCGGTGAGCCGGTCATCGCGCAGGGCCTCGGGGCGAACTTCTTCGATGTGGTCGCCGAGCTGACTGCAGGGCGCGGCGGACGCTTCGAACCCGTCGTGGGCGATCCGCGCGGACGGTTGCGCTACCTGCCCAGCGGCGCGGAGCCGGTCGTGCACGCGGCTTCGGGTCGTGGCGTCCCGTACCGCTCCAAGGGCGACTTGGGCGACGCGCCCGCGACGATCTACACGCCGTCGATCGCGACGGCCGAGTGGTTCGATCGCCTGCAGGCGGAACCGGCCCGCTCGGTCGACTTCGGGGCCGAGGTGTGGCCGACGGTGGCCGCCGAACTCGGCTTCGCCAGGCTGCAGGCTGTCGAGTCGCGCCATCCCGGCGCGGTGCTCGGCGGTCTGGACGCCGCACGCGACGGGCTCATCCTGGCGGCCGCCGCCGACGCGGCATCCGCTGGCGAGCGCGCCTGGGCCGCCGCCGTTCCGCACACGGATGCCGCGCTCGCCGCCCTCGTCGCCGACCCGGGGCTGCGGTTCCGCATCGAGGAGCTGCGCCGCCCGACCCTCGGCCGGGCCATGCGACCCGGTGAGTGGGATGCGTACGTGTCACGGCTGGTCGAGGACGAACTCGATTCGCTCGCCGATCCCGGGCGCAGCCCGCGTCAGGCCGTGAACCTCGCGATGGGCGCACTGCGCGGACGGGCATCCCGACTTGCCGTGCAGGGTGTGCTCACCGCCCGGTCGCAGGTGCGCGACATCCAGGGGTGGTTCAACGCCGACGGGCTGTTCCTGGCGAGCGGCCCTCCCGCGTCACGTGTGCGCGAGGTGCTCGCACTGATCGAGGCGCGTGTCGTGCGGCTGATCGGGCCGGAGACCTGGATCACGGTCGACGAGGAGAGCGGAGCCTTCCGCGCGCGCTCGGCGATCACCGGCAGGGACGTCTCCGCGCGCTCGCTGATCGAGACCCGCATGTCCAAGGGCAAGGTGCCGAACACCCGCGATCCTCTGCTGCGGGCGCTGCTCAACCGCGGGGATGCGCGCATCCACGCCCTGCGCGACGCCTCAGGCACCTTCGAGACGGAGAGCCTCGAGGCGCTCCCGCGCCAGGACGCCGAGCATCCGCTCTCTCTGGTCGATGTCGCAGGGCGGCCCGATCCGAGAGTGCTCGTGCTCGGCATCCCGGCCAGCAGCACGCAGCCCGGCAGCGCGATCGGTGCGGCGCCCGGAGTGCCGTCGCCACTGCTCGCCGGAGCCGATCGCGCCGCCGCGGTGATCCTCGGTCTTCGTGCCGAGGCGGATGCGGCTCAGCCGCTCGAGGCACTCGCGCGCTGAGCGGCTCAGGCCATCACTGCTGGGCGCTGTAGTCCGGGAGCTGCTGCAGGGTCCAGGCGTTGCCGTCGGGATCGTCGAAGGTGACGAACCGACCCCAGGGCTGCTCGTCCACACCGTCGGCGGGCACGCCGAGGCCGCGCAGATGGGCGAGGGCCTCGTCGGCGTCGGGCACGACCACCTGGATCGTGTCCTGCTGGCCCGGTTCGAGGTCGCCGCCGATTCCGGTGCCGAACGCGATCGAGCAGGCCGACCCGGGCGGGGTCATCTGCACGAAGCGCAGCTTGTCGTTCACCTGCTGGTCGTAGTCCGCGTTGAAGCCGATCTTCACGTAGAAGTCCTTCGCCCGGTCCACATCGGTCACCGGTACGTGGATCAGCTCGATCTTCCAGTCCATCTCGCACGCTCCTCCGTGATGACAGTCCGTCTGCCACCGGACTCCACATTAGGCAGGGTCTCCGACACTTCGACAGGCTCTGTTCATCGCGTTCCGCGGCGGATGTCGGAGGCCAGGAGGATGCTGGTGAGCATGGACACTCTACGACTCCGGCGTTGGTCGGAGGATGACCTGGGCCTGCTGCAGGCAGCGAACACCCCGGAGATGACGGCGCATCTGAACGGTCCCGAGACCGAGCAGCAGGTGATCGATCGGCAGGCCAAGTACCTGCGTCTGTGGAAGGAGGGCACGGCGAGGACCTTCGTGATCGTCGACGAGCAGGGGCAGCCGCTCGGCTCGATCGCGCATTGGGGTGCCGAGTGGCGCGACCAGCCGGTCCGCGAGGCCGGGTGGTTCGTGCTTCCGGAGGCGCAGGGACGCGGTGTGTCCTCCCGGGCGATCGAGCTGCTGATCGAGGACGTGCGCGAGCATCGCGGCGATGCGCGGTACCTGACCGCATATCCCTCGGTCGACAACGCCGCCTCGAACGGCGTCTGCCGACACGGCGGCTTCGAGCTGATGGGCACGAAGACCGACGAGTTCCGCGGCGCAGAACTGACCTTCAACGAGTGGGTGCTCGACCTGGAGCGCGTGGGACCGGCCGCCTCCTGAGCACGGCCGCCGGCGTCGGCCGGCTCTCTCATGAATTCGTGCGTCACATCATCTGACTCGGCTGAAAGCCGGGACGGGCCGCATGAGAAGTTCATCAGGGACATGAGACAGGTCCTCAGGTATCGGGCTCCGGTCCAGGCATACAGTGACGCATGTGGGGGCCACGCGTGTCTGGAGGGGCGGCGCATCCGAGTCCGAGTACTCGCGCCGCGCCTTGGCATGGGCGGCCGCGCTGATCGGGATCGCAGCGACTGCGCTCGCCGCAATCGGGTCCTGGATCCCTTCTCTGTGGGGTGACGAGGCGACCAGCATCCTGTCGGCGACGCGGCCGTTGCCCAGTCTGCTCTCGATGCTGATGCACGTCGATGCCGTGCACGGCCTTTACTACCTGGGGCTGCGCGTCTGGGTGGACGTGTTCGGCCCCAGCGCGTTCTCCGTGCGTCTGCCCTCCGCGTTCGCCGTCGGAGTCTGCGCAGCAGCCGTCACCTGGATGTGCGGGCGAGCGCGTTCCCTGCGCTTCGCCGTGCTCGCAGGAACGATCGCGGTGGTCCTGCCCCGGCTGACCTACGCGGGGGAGGAGGCGCGGTCCTTCGCATTCAGTGCGGCGTTCGCGGCTGTGCTGTGCGCGATCGTCGTCGAGGTCTCCCGACGGCCGAGCCCGTCGGGGCGGTGGTGGGTGTGGTACGCGGTCGTGCTGTCCATCGGCACCTGGGCGTTCCTCTACTTCATGCTGATGACGCTGGCGGTCGGGGCCGCGGTGCTGCTGGTTCCCACGCTGCGACCACAGTGGCGGCGATGGCTGGCGGCTTCCGGCGCAGCATCCGTGATCGCAGCGCCCCTGCTTCTGCTGGCCGCGACGCAGACCGGGCAGATCGCCTATCTCAGGGTGCAGACGCCCGTCACCGTGGAGTCCGTGTTCGTGCAGATGTGGTTCGGCTCGGTGTGGGTCGCCGTGATCGCCTGGCTGCTGATCATCGTGGCGGCGACAGCGGCGGTCCGCGCGCTCCTGCGCGCGCGGACGGCGGACGGGGAGCGGACGCCGCCGCTGCTGGAGACACTGGCGCTGTGCTGGCTGCTGATCCCGATGGGACTCCTGCTGGCGGTGAGCCCGCTGCTCGCCGACTTCACCTCCCGGTACGGCACGTATGCCGCGCCGGCGGCGGCGATCCTCATCGCCGCAGGCATCCGCACCGTCGTGCACGCACTGACCGCACGGGGCGCCTCACCTGCCCGGCGAGCCGTCGTCGGCGGCGTCCTGATCGCCGTGATGCTCGGTGTCGCGGCGCCGGCCTGGGCATCCCAGCGCACCCCGTACGCCAAGAACGAGTCCGATTGGAACGACATCGCTCGCACGATCAGCACTCAGGCGGTGCGCGGCGACGCGATCGTGTTCGATGACGCGGCGCGGCCCTCCCGGCGTCCGAGACTGGCGATGAACACCGCCCCGGCGATGTTCGCGGATGTCTCCGACGTCACCCTCAAGTCGCCCTACCCGGACAATCCGACCTGGCACGACACCGTCTACACCGTCGCCCAGGCGGCCGCTCGCGGCCGGTTCGACGGCATCGACCGGGTCTGGGTCGTCGAGTACAAGACCGAGGGCATCACCGACACCTGGGGCGTCAAGGACCTGCAGCAGCTCGGCTTCCACGAGACCAGGCACATCGACGGACACAGCAGCGAGATTCTGCTCTACGAAAGGCGGATCCCATGATCAGACAGATGCGGACGCGGGTGAAGAGGGCTCTCGCCAGCGAGCGGATCGCCTGGGCACGACGCGGCTCCGTCCGTCCGGACCTCGTGCTGTACGAGTCCTTCGCCGGCAACGGCATGCTGTGCAACCCCGAGGCGATCTTCCGGCATCTCCTGGCGGACCCGGAGTTCGCCGGACTGCGTCACGTGTGGGTGCTGTCCGACCCCGCGGCGATCGCGCGCTTCGAGGCCGAGTTCCACGACCACCCACGGGTGCGGTTCGTGCATCGGGGCGGCGGCGCCTACTGGCAGGCGCTGTCCACCGCCGGGTACATCATCAACAACGCCACGTTCCCGCCTGCCTTCGGCAAGCGTCCGGGACAGATCTACCTGAACACGTGGCACGGCACGCCCCTCAAACTCATGGGCTTCGACATGCCGGACGGTGCTTACGAATCGGCGAACACGCTGCGCAACTTCCTGATGGCCGACTACCTGCTCGCCGCGAATCCGTTCATGGCGGAGACCATGTACGAGGACGCCTACCGACTGCGCAACGTGTTCTCGGGGCGCATCATCGAGGAGGGGTACCCGCGGGTCGATCATCAGGCGGTCACGCGCGAGCACGGGGCCGCGGTGCGCGAGGAGCTGGAGCGGGGCGGGATCCGCCTGGGTGATCGCCGCATCGTGCTCTACGCGCCCACGTGGCGTGGGGCCTCCTTCAGCGACCCGACGGACGACATCGATGCGCTCGTGCGTCAGACGGACGAGTTGCAGGCTGCGCTGGGCGAGGGCGTCGTCGTGCTGCTGAAGACCCACCAGATCGTGCACGCGCGGGCATCCTCGCGCCCCGATCTCCGGCGCGTCCTCGCACCCAACGTGATCCCCACGAACACCCTCCTGGGGCTGAGCGCGGCGCTCGTCACGGACTACTCCTCGATCTTCTTCGACTACCTCGCCACCGGGCGGCCGATCGCCTTCCTCACCCCCGACGCCGACGCCTACGCCGATGGCCGGGGCACCTATCTGCCGGTCGACCAGTTGCCGGGCCCCCTCGGCGAACGCGCTGAAGAGGTCGGGGCCGCGCTGCGGGAGCTGCTGGACGGCGAGCGGATGCATCCTCGATACCGGGAGTGGGCGGAGCGCTTCGTGCCCTTCGACGACGGGGGCGCCACCGGCCGTGTGGTCGACATCGTGTTCCGGGGACGCACGGAAGGGCGACGCGTGCGTCCGGCCACCTCGGACGGTAGGCGGAGGCTGATGATGCACCTGGGAGGCATGCGCTCGAACGGCATCACCTCCTCCGTGCTGAGCCTGCTGGGCACCATCGATCACGAGCGCTACGACGTGACCGCCTTCATGCCGCTGTACAAGTCCGGCAGAGCGCGGGCCAATCAGGTGCGGATCCACCCCGCGGTCCGCCAGGTGTTCCGGATCGACGGGATGAACGGCAGCAAGGGCATGCTCCTGGCGCGCCGTGCGATCGACTGGCAGCGCGCGATGCCGCCATCGAGCTCACCTCGATGGCATGAGCGTCTCTGGACCGACGAATGGCACCGGATCTTCGGGCAGGCGGAATTCGACTGGGTGGCCGACTTCAGCGGGTACAGCCCGTTCTGGGCGAATCTGCTGCTGCGTTCGCCGAAGGCGCCACGGGCCATCTGGCTGCACAACCAGATGGCCGAGGACCGGGAGCGCACGGTCGCAGGCCGGAGGAGCATGCACCGCTCCCTGGGGCGGGTGTTCGGGCTCTACCGGGACTTCGATCAGCTCATCTCCGTCTCGCCCCGTCTCACCGAGCTCAATCGCGGCCAGCTCGAGTCCTACGCGCCGCGCGAGGCCTTCGTCACCGTCCGCAATCTGCCGGATGCCGCGCGCGTGCTCGGCGGCGCGGCGCAGCCGCTGCTCTCGGTGCTCGAGCCGGGTGAGGAGACACCGGACTGGCTCACGGAGCTGCAGCGCAGCGACCGCGACGAGCGCTGGTTCGTCGCGACGGGACGGCTCTCTCCGGAGAAGAACCACGCGAGGCTGCTCCGCGCGTTCCGAGAAGTGCATCAGCGGTCGCCGCGCACTCGGCTGCTGATCATCGGCGGCGGCCCGCTCCGTGACGACCTGCAGCGTCTGATCGCCGAACTCGGCCTGGAGAAGGCGGCCTTCCTCGCGGGAGCGCGCGACAACCCGTTCGCACTCATGGCCGCCGCCGACTGCTTCGTGCTCTCCAGCGTGTACGAGGGCCAGCCGATGGTCGTGATCGAGGCGGCGCTGCTGGACCTGCCGATCGTGTCGACCGCGTTCGCGTCGGCGACGGACGCGCTGCCGACCCACACGATCCACGTCGTGGATCAGCAGGACGCGGCGCTGCGCGACGGCATGCTGGCATTCCTCGACGGGCGCGTGCCGCCCTGCCATCTGCAGGTGCAGGAGTACACCGGGGAGGTGCTCGCCGAGTTCGATGCGATCGCGAGCTCCTAGAGACCCCGGTGGGCGGCCCAGCGCGCCCCGGCGGCGCTCGCCGCGCCCGTGATCAGCGCGTCGATCTCGGGGGAGTGCTGAACGTTGAACGACACGTAGGCGCCGCGACCGCCTGCGACCGGCCGTCCGTACGCCTTCGCCGCGAGCGTCCCATCCGGCAGCAGTCGCACGGTGATCGACTGCAGCTCGAAGCGCTCGCCGCGGCGCTCGTCCTCCCAGCGCAGCTCCTGCGGGATGCTGACGTTCAATGCGAGCGCGCCGATCTCGATGCCGTCGTCCATGCCCTGAGGCTAGCCGACCCGCGGCGGCCGTGACGACGGCTCAGCTGCGGTGCGCGCGGTAGTACGCCAGGAGCGCCTGCGTCGAGGCATCCTGCGCCGCCACGGCATCCGCGTCGCCCTCGATCGCTGGGGCGATCTGCAGAGCGAGCTGCTTTCCGAGCTCGACGCCCCCCTGGTCGAAGGAGTTGATGCCCCAGATCGTGCCCTGCGTGAACGTGATGTGCTCGTAGAGCGCGATCAGCTGCCCGAGGACGGACGGGGTGAGCGCCGGCGCGAAGATCGACGTCGTCGGGCGGTTGCCGCTGAACGTGCGTGCCGCCACCAGTGCGCCGGTGGTGCCCTCGGCCTCCACCTCTTCCGCCGTCTTTCCGAATGCGAGCGCCTTCGTCTGCGCGAGGAAGTTCGCCAGGAAAAGTCCGTGCACGTCGCGGCCGTCATCCTGCAGCGGGTACGCCGGGTTCACGAAAGCGATGAAGTCGGCGGGGATCAGCCGGGTGCCCTGGTGGATCAGCTGGTAGAAGGCGTGCTGCCCGTTGGTGCCGGGCTCGCCCCAGAACACCTCCCCGGTGTCGGTCGTGACCGCCGACCCGTCCCAGCGCACCGACTTGCCGTTGGACTCCATCGTGAGCTGCTGCAGATACGCGGGGAAGCGGCTCAGCTGCTGCGCATAGGGCAGCACAGCGTGCGACTGCGCGCCGAGGAAGTTCACGTACCAGACGTTGAGCAGCCCCATCAGGACCGGCACGTTGCGCTCCAGCGGCGTGGTCCGCACGTGCTCGTCGACGGCGTGGAACCCGGACAGCAGCTCGCGGAAGGCGTCGCGACCGAAGG
>JAITUD010000259.1 GCA_031286555.1 Microbacterium sp.
ACCCCCACGCCCTTATCGGGCACTAGCACCTCAAGCTAGCGCGTCTACCTATTCCGCCACCCGCGCAAGGTGGGTTTTCGGCTGTTCCCAACCGAAGATCGAGATTAGCACGATCCTGGAGCGGGCACGAACCGGGGCTGCAGCCCGGGCGCGCCCTCCGGTCTTCGATACTCTTGATCCATGTCCGAGAGCTCGCTGCCCGAGGTCGTGCGCATCGCCCGCGACCTGATCCGCATCGACACCTCGAACTGGGGTGGTGGAAAGGCCAACGGCGAACGCGAGGCTGCAGAGTACGTCGGCGCCCACCTGGAGTCGCTCGGGCTGACCCCGGAGTACTTCGAGCCGATCCCGCGCCGCACCAATGTGATGGCCCGGGTTCCGGGGCGGGATCGCAGCCGGCCTGCCCTCGTCGTGCACGGGCACCTCGACGTCGTCCCGGCGATGGCCGAGGACTGGAGCGTCGATCCGTTCGCGGGAGAGATCCGCGACGGCATGCTCTGGGGTCGCGGGGCGGTGGACATGAAGAACATGGACGCCATGATCCTGGCATCCGTCGGTGACCTGCTCCGCGCGGGCGAGCAGCCCGAGCGCGATCTCGTGCTCGCCTTCTTCGCGGATGAGGAGAACGGCGGCGTGGAGGGCTCCGCCCTCGTCGTGAAGGAGCGCCCGGAGTGGTTCGCCGGGGCGACCGAGGCCATCAGCGAGGTGGGCGGGTATTCGATCACCGTCGACGATCACCGCGCCTACCTGCTGCAGGTGGGGGAGAAGGCCCTGGTCTGGATCAGGCTCGTCGCGCGGGGCCGTGCGGGGCACGGCAGCCGCCTGCATCCTGAGAATGCTCTCACGAAGCTGTCGGAGGCCGTCGCGGCCATCGGCCGCACCCGCTGGCCGATCCGGCTCACTCCGACGACGGAGGCCCTGCTGGCGGGGCTGTCGGACCTGACGGGGCGCAGCGCGGACGATCCGGATGCTCTGGCCGCAGCGGCCGGGCCCGCCGAGGCCTTCCTGGCATCGACGTTCCGCACCACGGCGAACCCCACCGTCCTGCAGGCCGGCTACAAGCACAACGTCATCCCCGAGCGCGCCGAGGCGCTGATCGACGTGCGGACTCTGCCCGGAACCGAGGACGAGGTGCTCGCCGAACTGCAGCGCATCGTGGGCGACGACATCGAGATCGAGATCGTCGTGCAGGACATCGGCATGGAGACGCCGTTCCGCGGCGACCTGGTCGACGCCATGGTCTCTGCGCTGGGCAGGCACGACCCCGGCGTGCCCGTGATCCCGTACCTGCTCGGCGCCGGCACCGACAACAAGGCCCTGGCCTCGCTGGGCATCACCGGCTACGGGTTCGCGCCGCTGCAGCTGCCCGCGAGCCTGGACTTCACAGGGATGTTCCACGGAGTCGACGAGCGAGTGCCCGTAGACTCGCTGAGCTTCGGTCAGCGCGTGCTGGCCGATCTGTTCCGCACCTGCTGATCCGGCCTCGGCCGCATCCGCCATCGACCCGTCACGAAAGACCTGTGCATGCATCTGCTCGAAGCACTCCTCCTCGGCGTCGTCCAGGGGCTCACCGAGTTCCTGCCGATCTCCTCCAGCGCGCACCTGCGCATCGTGGGCACCATGCTCGGATCGGGGGAGGATCCCGGTGCGGCCTTCACCGCGATCACGCAGATCGGCACCGAGGCCGCGGTCGTGGTGTTCTTCTGGCGCGACATCGTCCGCATCATCAAGAGCTGGGCGCTCGCCCTGGTCGGACGACTCCCGCGGAATGATCCGGATGCTCGGATGGGCTGGCTGATCATCATCGGCAGCATCCCGATCGTGCTGCTCGGTCTGCTGTTCCAGGACCAGATCGAGACCGTGCTGCGGTCGCTGTGGATCGTCGCGATCATGCTGATCGTGTTCGGCATCCTGCTCGGCATCGCCGACAAGGTCGGCGCGAAGCGCCGCTCGCTCAACCAGCTGACCTACCCGGACGGCGTCGCGTACGGCTTCGCCCAGGCGCTCGCCCTGATCCCCGGCGTGTCACGCTCCGGCGGAACGATCACGATGGGTCTGTTCCTCGGTTACGAGCGCGCCGCCGCGGCTCGCTACGCGTTCCTTCTGGCGATCCCGGCCGTGTTCGGCAGCGGATTCTTCCAGCTGTTCAAGAGCTGGGATGCTCCCGACCAGTACTTCACGATGCCGGAGACCCTCGCGGCCACCGGCATCGCCTTCGTCGTCGCGCTGGGCGTGATCGCGTTCTTCATGAACTGGATCTCGAAGCACAGCTTCCTGCCGTTCGTGATCTACCGCATCCTGCTCGGCGGTGTGCTGGTGGTGCTGCTGTCCACCGGCGTCATCGCCGGCTGAGACCGATCATGTGACGGTCCGGATCAGCGCTTCTGGTCCGGACCGTCACCGCGGCGGCGCAAATAGCGCTCGAACGCCTGGGCGATCGCGTCACCGGATGCGTCGGGGGAGTCCCATGTGTCTCGGGTGCGCTCCAGCTGGCGGATGTACTCGGTCATGTCTTCGTCGTCCGCTGCGGCGGCGTCGATCGAGGCCTCCCAGGCTGCGGCCTCCGTGCGCAGATGCTCGCGCGGCACGCCGATGGCGGTGAGCTCCTCGAGCCGATCCAACAGCGCGAGGGTCGCCTTCGGCGACGGGGCTGCGGTGGCCACGTAGTGCGGCACGCTCGCCCACAGGCTCGCGGTGGGGATGCCTGCGCGCTCGGCGAAGTGCTCCAGAACACTGAGGATGCCGACCGGGCCCTCATAGGTGGAGCGCTCCAGGCCGTGCGCCTCCCTGACCTGCTCGTTCTGACTCGACGCGAACACCGAGATCGGACGGGTGTGCGGCACGTCGGAGAGCATCGCGCCAAGGGTGACGAAGCCGGTGACGTCATCGCGCAGCGCGACATCGATGAACTCGGAGGCGAAGGCCTGCCAGGTCCGCGCCGGCTCGGAGCCGGTCAGCAGCCAGACCTCCGGCGCGCCGGTGGCGACGGCAGGACGGGACAGCGTCGCCTC
>JAITUD010000350.1 GCA_031286555.1 Microbacterium sp.
TCGACGATGTGCTCGATGACGGTGCGCATGTCGTAGGGCTGGTTGGGGGAGTCCGGGATGATCGTGTTCAGCGCGCGATCGGCGTCCGTCGTCTCGAACTCGAAAGGCGTGTCGTAGCCGGGGATCTCCGCCATGTTGTTGTCCGGCAGGAAGCCGAGCAGGGTGCGGGCGTAGTCGATCGCGTCATCCTCGTCCTCGGCGAGGTAGTGGGCGACGCCGGAGCGGGTGTTGTGCGTGTACGCACCACCGAGCTCCTCCATGCCGACATCCTCACCGGTGACGGTCTTGATCACGTCGGGGCCGGTGACGAACATCTGGCTGGTCTTGTCGACCATGATCACGAAGTCGGTCAGCGCCGGGCCGTACACGGCGCCGCCGGCTGCCGGGCCCATGATGATCGAGATCTGCGGGATGACACCGGAGGAGCGCGTGTTCATCTTGAAGATCTCGCCGTACTTCGACAGTGCGAGCACGCCCTCCTGGATGCGGGCGCCGCCGGAGTCGAGGATGCCGATGACCGGCATCCCGCTGGTGAGGGCGAACTCCATGACCTTGATGATCTTGTCGCCGGAGACCTCGCCGAGCGAGCCGCCGAAGGTGGTGAAGTCCTGCGAGTAGACGGCGACCGTGCGGCCGTGGATGGTGCCGATGCCGGTGACGACCGAGTCGCCGTACGGACGGTTGCGGTCCATGCCGAAGGCGGTCGAGCGGTGCCGGACGTACTCGTCGAACTCGACGAAGCTGCCGGGATCGACGAGAAGCTCGATGCGCTCGCGGGCGGTCATCTTGCCCTTGGCGTGCTGCTTCTCCTGGGCTTTCTTCTCAGGATCGACGACGGCTTCGGTGTAGCGGGCGCGGAGGTCCGCGATCTTGGCTGCGGTCGTCGAGAGGTCAGGCGTGTCCGTCACATTTCCACACTAGTGCCGGGCGCGTAGGCGCCGTTGGATGCTCGCCACAACGGATTCGCTGATCCTTTGGGCATTCGGTTCCTCTCGCCGCTCAGCTCTTCGGGGTCCAACTGCCGCCGTTCTGCCAGAACTGCCCGATGTCCTCGAGCGGGCGGCCCTTGGTCTCGGGGGCCATCCAGGAGACGAAGCCGAAAGCGAGGACGGCCATCACGCCGAAGATCGCGAAGGTCCACGCGCCGCCGGTGGCCTCGAGCAGGCTCGGGAAGATCGCGCCGACGATGACGTTGGCGACCAGGTCCGAGGTGAGCATCACGGTCGCACCGAGAGCGCGGAGATGTGCGGGCATCGCCTCGCCGGCGTAGACCCAGACCAGTGAGCCGAAGCCGAAGGTGAAGCCGGCAGTGAAGAGCATCAGGCCGATGAAGCCGAACACGGTGAGCGCTCCGGTGAACGTGCCGCCGCCGATCGCGAACACGGCGACCAGCAGCGCATTGGCGACGATCATCACGCCGATGCCGATCAGCAGCACCGGTCGGCGCCCCATCCGGTCGATCACGGCGAGTGCGATGAAGACCGCGACCAGACCCGCGACCTGCACAAGGGCGGAGAGTCCGAGCTGCACGACGTGATCGCTCGACCCCATCGCATCGAAGATGCTCGGGCTGTAATAGACGATCGCGTTGATGCCGGTGATCTGCACGAAGAAGCCGAGGCCGACGACGAACAGGGTCGCGCGCAGGAAGGGCTTGCGAAGCAGGTCGGTCCAGCGTGAGGTGTGAGCCGTCGCGAAGCCCGCAGTGATCGTCTCGATCTCGGCGTCGACGTCGACCGAACCGCCCTCGATCAGCGACAGCGTCCTGCGGGCCTCGGCGGTGCGGCCCTTCATGATGTACCAGCGCGCGGTGTCTGGCAGGCGCACCAGAAGGATCGTGATGATGACTCCGGGAACGGCGGCGAGGCCCAGCATCCATCGCCAGCTCTCGGTGGAGGCGAGGGCCATCGCCACGAGGTAGCCGAGGATGATGCCGGTGACCGTGGCGACCTGGTACAGCACCAGGAACGCGCCGCGCGAGCGGGTGGGTGCGGACTCCGCGACGAAGACGGGGACGACCACGACCGAGACCCCGATCGTGAGGCCGAGCAGGAAGCGCGCGACGATGAGGAACTCGAGGGTGGGCGCGATCCCGCTGAGCAGCGAGAAGACGGTGAAGGTCGCGGCGACGGCCACCATGGTGGGCTTGCGGCCGACCCGGTTGGAGAGAGCGCCGCCGAAGAGCGCTCCGAGGATCTCGCCGACGACCACCGTCGTGGTGACCAGGCCCTGGCCCGCGGCGTCGAGGTGGAAGTCCTGTGTCAGGTAGATCAGGGCGCCGCCGATGTTCGACGAGTCGTACCCGTAGATGATGCCGACGGTGGCTGCGGCGACACCGACCATGACGGCGAGTCTGGTGAGCCTCGGGTTCTCGGTCAGAGCGTGCATCTCGTTGCCTCCCGTCAACGGCCGCGACCTGCGCGGAGCGTATCCAGAAGGTACACCCCACGGTGGGCGTCGCGACGGAGACGAGACGATCGCCTCACACCACGAACCGCCACACGTACTCCAGCCCGTCGTCGGGCCGGAACCAGGCCATCGTCACCACCACGTCGTCGAGGTCGGCCGAGCACAGGCACAGCTCGAGCCGCTC
>JAITUD010000361.1 GCA_031286555.1 Microbacterium sp.
CAGTCGTGGGTCTGGATCGCATCATCAAGCGCCGCACGATCGCCCTGTTCAGGATCGCTGAGCTCGATCCACGCGCCGCAGTGCTCCGTGTGGCCGTCCGCGGTGACCCAGTCCAGCGGGATCGGCACGGTGCTGCGCACGTTGCCATCGGGCATCGACACGCCCTGCCACTGCGCGAGTTGCACCGCAGTCAGGCTCGCACCCGCCGTGAGCGCGAGCGCCCCGGCGATCACCGCGGGGATGAGCCATCGACGGCGCCTCGACGGTCGCGCCCCGCGGACGACGTCATCGGCGACGGCCGCGGCAAGGTTGTCGGCCGCGTTCGGCAGCGGCTGCGCCGCCCGCGCGAGCAGATCATCGAGTTCGGTTTCGTTCATACCCCCGTCATTCCCGGATTCCCCCCGAATCGTTGCACATCCCCCAAAACGCCTCGCCACGCGCCGCCCACGGCCGGCCCCAGACCCCAGCTTCGGATGCCACACCTCGACGCCCGCCCAGATGCCGAGTTCCCCCGGCACGTCGCCCGCGGCATCCGCAGTTGAGCACGCCCCCGATACGACAGACCAACACAGGTGCCGATGCGTCGGCACCTCAGAAGCTGCCCGCCTGATACCTCCCTCCCCAGATGCCGTGCGCCCTCCCACGAAGCACCAGCGGGACGGGATGATCCCGGAGCGAACCTTGGGAGGGGCCGCCAGGAGGGACGGGCTTGCCCGGCCCTCCTGGCGGAGGGTCCCACCGCCAGAGCGAAGTGATCATCCCGTCCCGCTCCCCGGAGAAGCTCCACCCGCCCTTCGTCTCGCTCCGCTCGCTCAGGACCCGGGCTCCCCGGCCATGTCCGACGCCCCGGATACGCTCTAGACATGGCATCCAAGCGCTCCGCTCCCCCTGCTTTCGCATGCACCGAATGCGGGTGGACGACGGCCAAGTGGGTCGGCCGATGCGGCGAGTGCCAGCAGTGGGGCACGGTCGTCGAGCAGGCGGCGCAGACCGGCATCCTGCGCCGGATCGACGCCGTCGCGCCCACGGCGTCGCGCGCCGCCCGCCCGATCACGCAGATCACGACGACGGATGCTCCGCGTCGGTCCAGCGGCGTCGGTGAGTTCGACCGGGTGCTCGGCGGCGGCATCGTCCCCGGCGCTGCGATCCTGCTCAGCGGCGAGCCGGGCGTCGGCAAGTCCACGCTGCTGCTCGAGGTCGCCGCTCGTGCGGCCCGCGGCGGCCGTCGCGTGCTGTACGCCAGCGCCGAGGAGTCCGCCGCTCAGGTGCGGCTGCGCGCCGAGCGCACCGGCGCGCTGCACGACGAGCTCTACCTCGCCAGCGAGACCGATCTCGCGACCATCCTCGGCCACATCGACGAGGTGCAGCCACAGCTCGTGATCGTCGACTCTGTGCAGACCGTGTCGTCGTCGCTGTCCGACGGCGCGGCCGGCATGCCCGGTCAGGTGCGCGAAGTGGCGTCGACCCTGATCCGCGTCGCCAAGGAGCGCGACCTGCCGATCGTCATCGTCGGGCACGTCACGAAGGACGGCCAGGTCGCCGGCCCGCGGATGCTCGAGCACCTCGTCGACGTCGTGTGTCACTTCGAGGGAGACCGGCAGACCTCGCTGCGGTTCATCCGCGCGCTGAAGAACCGCTTCGGTCCGACCGACGAGGTCGGCTGCTTCGAGATGACGGGTGCCGGCATCGCCGAGGTCCCCGATCCGAGTGGGCTGTTCCTGTCTCAGGGTGCGGCGGAGCCCGGCACCTGCGTGGCGATCTCGCTCGAGGGGCGCCGCGCCCTGCCGGTCGAGGTACAGGCGCTGACCATCGCCGCGAAGGGGCCGAACCCGCGCCGTGTGGTGCATGGGCTGGACTCCTCGCGGGTGGCCATGGTGCTCGCGATCCTGGAGCGGCGCGCGGGCATCAAGGCCGGCGAGGTCGACGTGTCCGTGTCGACCGTGGGCGGTGTGCGGTTCACCGAACCGGCCGCAGACCTTGCGATCGCGATCGCCGTGGCCGGGTCGATCCAGCAGTTCTCCGTGCCGCGGACCGTCACCGCCGTCGGCGAGCTCTCGCTCGCGGGTGAGGTGCGCCCGGTCACGCAGGCCGCGCAGCGGCGCTCGGAGGCCGCGCGACTGGGCTACGAACAGGTCATCGACGACCGGTCGAAGTCACTCCGCGCCGCCCTGACCGACGTCCGCTCCCGGGCGGCCTCCCGCCGCAGCGAGGACGACATCCCCGCGTTCTGACACGATCAGTGCCGCGGGTCGCTCGGTCCGCCGCGCGTGCCCTTGTGCTGCTCCTCGATGATGCGCACGTCGTGCACCGTCACCGTCTCGGTCATGAGCAGGTCGAGCGAGGTCACGAACAGCTCGCCGATCAGCGCCGGTGTGGCATCCGGTCCGGGCAGGTCGACGCGGAAGCCCTGTGCCTGCAGCCCGCCGCCGTTCGAGAACGTGACCTCCGCATCGAAGACCGCACGGTACGCGGTCACGCGTTCAGCGCCTTGAGCAGCTCCTCGGGCGGCGCCTGCATCGGATGCGGGCCGGCGATGTCGAGGAACACCGTGGTGATGCGCTCGCGATGCGTTGTGAGGAACGCCTTCAGCCAGGCCGCCGAGTAGATCCCGACGCCGGGCGGCAGGTTCACGGGCTTGTTGCGCGCGTCGCTGAACAGCAGAAGCGCGATCTCCCCCGTGTTCGGATCGCGATAGGTCCAGACCTCACCGCCGTCGAGCGGGTTGTCCCTGGCGCCGGGCTTGATCAGCGGCACGATCGTGGTGCCGTTGCGCAGCGCGAGGGCCACCGCGGCCATGTCCTGCTTCTCGAGCGCCTGCGCGAGCGCCTCGGAGCGGAACTCCTCGGGCGCCGGCTTCTTCCGACCCTTCTTCGCCATGCATCCAGCTTATGGGCGAGGGGGTCCGCACGAAGAAGTGGGGCCCTCTCGAATCCTCCATTGGGGACTGGGGTACTCGAGAGGGCCCTCGCGGTCTTGATCAAGCCGATGTCGAAGCGCTGGGGACACTTATGTCGACGCCACTGGGGATGGCATGTCCGGCTTGAATGAATCTCAAGACCACGGTTAATGGTATCCCAAACATCGGATGGCGTCACCCCATCCTCGGCACTTTCTGGACCGAGTCCGCAGAGTCCTCAGTACAGCAGGATCTGCTCGGACTGGGCGCTGTCGAACCCGCCGATCGACACCGTCACGTGATACGAGGCGCCGCCGCCCGGGGCGTGCGGGCGGTTCTTGTCACCACAGGTCTTCACGGACGAGCGGGTGCGGTCCCAGACCACCGGCTTCACGCTGTTCACCGTCTGCCCGGCCTTCAGCGTGACGATCATGTCGCTCGGGTCCTTCTGACAGTCCGTCGACCGCCACCAGACGTCGTCACCGCTAGAGACGGTGAGTTTCTGCGTCGTGGAGCCGACGTTGATCGTGCAGTCCTTGGCGCCCGTGTTCTGCAGGCGGATCGACAGCTGCGGATTCTTGCCCGCGGCGTAGTTCGTGGCATCCGTGACGGCGTCGACGGTGACATCGGCCGCCGTGCAGGCGCTGATGACGGGGGTGTCAGACGGCGTGGGTTCGACCTTCGGGGCGTCCTCCGACGGCGAGGCGGAGGGCGACTCGCTCTTCTTCGACGGTGATGTCGCCGGCGTCGTCGTCTTCACCGGCGCATCCGCCTGATCGGACCAGGGCTGCGCGACCGCGAGCCATACTCCCCCGCCGATCGCGAGGATCAGCACGACCGCCAGAGTGATGACGACGAGGCGCCGTCGTCGGTACACGGCGGCGGATTGGCGAGGCATGCTTACAGGCTAATTCAGCCGCTTCAGCATCCGCGTGTTGCCGAGCGTGTTGGGCTTCACATGCGCGAGATCGAGGAACTCCTCGACACCGGCGTCGCCCGAGCGCAGCAGCTGCGAGTACACGTCGGCGTCGACGACCTGTTCGCCGATCGGCTCGAATCCGCGCCGAGTGAAGAACTCCGTCTCGAAGGTGAGGCAGAACAGGCGCGACAGACCGAGCCCGCGGGCGTTCGCCTCGAGCTGCTCGACAAGACCGCGTCCGACACCGTGGTGCAGCCAGTCGTCCCGGACGAGCAGGGTGCGGATCTCGCCGAGGTCCTCCCACATCACGTGCAGCGCGCCGCATCCGATCAGTTCGCCGTCGGCCTCGGCGACGACGAACTCCTGCACGGCGCCGTAGAGCACGGCGAGGTCCTTGCCCAGCAGGATGCGCTGGTCGACGAGCGGTTCGAGCAGGCGATGGATGCCGAGGATGTCGCCGCTGCGCGCCGACCGGACCGCATAATCACTCACGGCTCCAGGGTACGCCGTGCGGTACTTCGGATGCCGCAGACGAAACGCCGGGCGGATGCGGCATCCGCCCGGCGCTTCCGGTCGTGCGCTCCGAAGACGCGCACCCCCACCGAGTCAGCTCGGGTCGTTCCACGACCAGATGTCGTCGCCGCGCAGCGTGGCATCCGCTCCGCCGTCGTCGTAGATCACCTGGCCGGCCATGTGCGTGTTCTCGACGCTCGTCAGCCAGATCAGCAGGTTCGCGATCGACTCCGGCGGCTGGTGGCTGTTCAGCGGCATCGGCACACTGCCGTCGACCATCGCGCGGCCCTCCTCGGTGGCGAGCAGCGGCGCGGTCATCGGGGTGAGCACGGTGCCGGGCGCGACCGCGTTCAGGGGGATGTGGTTGCCGGCCCACGCCGGGGTGATCGACTCGCGACGCACCCAGCGTGCGAGTGCCCGCTTCGACGACGGGTACACGGCGTATCCGACCTCAGGCCCCTGAGCGGCGAGACCGTCGGCGATCTCGACCGCCTTCGCCTCGTCACCGGCGAGGGCCGCCTCGACCATGTCGGGCGAGTTCGGCTGCAGGGACGCCATGGACGACACGACGGCCGCGCGCGGAGCATCCGACTTCGCCAGCGCAGGAATCAGCGCCTCGAGCAGCTCGGTGACGCCGAAGTAGTTCACCGAGATCGTCTTCGCGATCGGCGCGGAGATACCCGCGCAGGCGATGACGGCGTCGATCGCGCCCCCGGCGAGCTCGATCGCCGCAGCTGCGGCGTCCGCTCGTCCCTGCCGGGTCGACAGGTCGGCCTCGATGTCGGCGCCGCGCAGGTCGATGCCGATCACACGGTCGCCGCGGTCGCGCAGCAGCTGCGCGGTGGTCGCGCCGATGCCGGAGGCGGAGCCGGTCACGACGTAGGTGCGGGTCATGTTCATTCTCCGTTCTGCGACCCGGATGCGGATCGCGCTGGACCGGGCGCGGGTTCGCGCTCGGAGTCGGAAGCGCCCAGAGCGCTGACGAATCGTGCGAGCTGTGCGGCGAAGGCGGCGGTGTCAGCCTGCGTCCATCCGGCCAGCGCGGCGGAGACCATCACGACGCCCTGATCGACAAGGCGCGCGTGCACCTCGGCGCCCCGAGCGGACAGCCGCACGATGCTGGCCCTGCGATCGTCGGGATCGGCGACGCGTTCGATGTACCCGGCGGAGGCGAGCCTGTTCAGCTGCTTGGTCGCGGTCGGGCGCGAGATGCGCAGGGACGCGGCGAGGTCGCTCGCCCGTGCCGGCCCCTCCAGGCCGAGCATGTAAAGCGGCGGCAGGTCGACAGGGTCGACCTGAACGCCCGCATCCGCGGCGACAGCCGCCTGAGTGCCGGCGGACGACCACCGCGCCATGAGGTGGGTGAGCGACGCCAGCAGAATCTGCTCCGGATTGCTCATACTCGCATTCTACGCCGTTTAGTTGCCTGAGGCAATCATTTAGCGAAGGCCCGCAGATACGCGAAAGGACGGATGCCGCAGCATCCGTCCTCTCGTCGTCAGTCAGCTCAGCTGGCCGCCAGATCCGGCGTGGCGGTGATGCCGCCACCGGTGTTGACGCCGACCGAGACCTTCTCGCCGCGCGGGGCGGCGTCGAAGGTGAAGGTGCCGTCGACGGCGTCGACCTTCACGTGGTCGCCGGGGTTCAGCTCACCGTGCAGGATCTTCTCGGACAGCATGTCCTCGATCTCGCGCTGCATGGCTCGGCGCAGCGGACGTGCACCGAGCGACGGGTCGAAGCCGATCTCGATGAGCTTGTCCTTCGCGGCGTCCGACAGCTCG
The DNA here is from genome assembly GCA_031286555.1 of Microbacterium sp. Lineage (GTDB taxonomy): Bacteria > Actinomycetota > Actinomycetes > Actinomycetales > Microbacteriaceae > Microbacterium. The sequence goes on from JAITUD010000361.1 coordinate 6,110, forward strand.
ACGGTCATGTCGCGGTCGAGCAGACGGTCGGCGAGCTGCTTGGTGAACAGGCCCACGATCTGGCGCAGCTCGTCCTTGTTCAGCTGCGGGAAGACGATGATGTCGTCGACGCGGTTGAGGAACTCGGGCTTGAAGTGGCGCTTGAGCTCCTCGTCGACCTTGCCCTTCATCCGCTCGTAGGTGGTCTGCGAGTTGCCCTCGACCTGGAAGCCGACCGGACCACCGGCGATCGCCGACGAACCGAGGTTGGTCGTCATGATGATCACGGTGTTCTTGAAGTCGACCACGCGGCCCTGACCGTCGGTCAGGCGACCCTCTTCGAGGATCTGCAGCAGCGAGTTGAAGATGTCGGGGTGGGCCTTCTCGATCTCGTCGAAGAGCACCACGCTGAACGGCTTGCGGCGCACCTTCTCGGTGAGCTGGCCGCCCTCTTCGAAGCCGACGAACCC
>JAITUD010000443.1 GCA_031286555.1 Microbacterium sp.
GAGCACCTCGCGGCGGTCGAGCCCCCCGCTCATGCAGGGGTCCGCCGGACGAGCCAGAGCGCGACGAGAACGGCCACGACGGCGAGCCCGACGAAGAGCCCCGCCTCGAGCAGCTGGAACGTCCAGAACCGGCCGGCGGGCTGGTACGAGATGACCCGCTTCCACCCGAGCGTGAGGATGTAGGTGTGCGGGTCGATCCCCGCGCTCTCCCACTCGGTGAGCTGATTGACGAGGACATCACGCCGAGGATCGCGCACCCGGTAGCCGACGAGGCCGTGCGCACCGGGCATCTCGCCGGTGAGCAGGGTTGTCAGCGCCGCAGCGGTCGTGGTGGGGAACACGGATGCCGCGGCATCCTTCTTCCCCATCGCGGCGGTGAGCGTGCGCGCATGCCCGGCGTGCGCGCGCAGCGGGAGCGCCCCGAGGCCGTCGACGACCACGAGCACGGCCGAGGTCACGGGACGCAGCGCCTGGGACTCTCCGCGCAGCGAGGCGAGCAGGTCGGGCGCCACCCCGGCGATGCTGCGCGACTGCGCGGGTCCGGCCGGTAGCATGAGAGTCATCGTCGCCAGTCTTTCACAGGCGACGGCGCTGAATTCGTTGCCCAGGAAGTCACAGCCGAAAACAACATGGCCCGATCCACTCCTCCCGAACCGGTCGACGAGCGCATTCAGGACATCGATCTCTCGCAGGAGATGCAGGGATCGTTCCTGGAGTACGCCTACTCGGTGATCTACTCCCGCGCTCTGCCCGACGCCCGCGACGGCATGAAACCCGTCCAGCGACGCATCCTCTACCAGATGGCCGAGATGGGGCTGCGTCCCGACCGCGGCCACGTCAAGAGCGCCCGCGTAGTGGGCGAGGTGATGGGAAAGCTGCACCCGCACGGCGACTCGGCGATCTACGACGCGCTCGTGCGCCTCGCCCAGGACTTCGCCCTCCGGGTGCCGCTGGTGGACGGTCACGGCAACTTCGGCTCGCTCGACGACGGCCCTGCGGCGTCTCGATACACCGAGGCCCGGCTCGCGGCATCCGCTCTGGCGATGACCGAGAGCCTCGACGAGGACGTCGTCGACTTCGTGCCGAACTACGACGGCCAATTCCAGCAGCCGGCCGTGCTGCCGGCCGCCTTCCCGAACCTGCTCGTCAACGGCGCCAGCGGCATCGCCGTCGGCATGGCGACGAACATGGCACCGCACAACCTCATCGAGGTCGTCGCAGCAGCCACGCACCTGCTAGAGAACCCGGATGCCTCGACAGAGGACCTGATGGAGTTCGTACCGGGTCCCGACTTCCCCTCCGGCGCCATCCTGATGGGCCTGGACGGGGTCAAGGAGGCGTACACGGACGGCCGCGGCGCCTTCAAGCTCCGCGCGAAGACCTCGATCGAGTCGCTCGGCCCGCGCAAGACCGGCATCGTCGTCACGGAGCTGCCCTACCAGGTCGGTCCGGAGCGCGTGATCGCGAAGCTCAAGGATGCGGTCAACGCGAAGAAGCTCCAGGGCATCAGCGACGTGCAGGACCTCACCGACCGCAAGCACGGCCTCCGTCTCGTCATCACCGTGAAGACCGGCTTCGATCCGGCCGCCGTGCTGGAGCAGCTGTTCCGGCTGACGCCGCTCGAGGACTCGTTCTCGATCAACAACGTCGCTCTGGTCGAGGGGCAGCCGCGCACGCTCGGGCTCAAGGAGCTGCTGCGCGTCTACCTCGCGCACCGCATCGAGGTCGTCACCCGGCGCAGCCAGTACCGACTGGCGCGGCGCAATGAGCGCCTGCACCTGGTGCGAGGTCTGCTGCTGGCGATCCTCGACATCGACGAGGTCATCCAGGTCATCCGCTCGTCCGACGACTCCGAGACCGCGCGCACCCGCCTGCAGCAGGTGTTCGAGCTCGACGAGATCCAGGCCGAGTACATCCTCGAACTGCGGCTGCGCCGCCTGACCAAGTTCTCGCGCCTCGAGCTCGAGACCGAGCGCGACAAGCTGCTGGCCGAGATCGCCGAGCTGGAGACGCTGCTCGGCGACCCCGCGCTGCTGCGCGCGCAGGTCGCGCAGGAGCTGGATGCCGTGGCCGAGACCTTCGGCACGCCTCGGCGCACCCTGCTGCTGAACGCCGCGCCGCCGAAGCAGCGCCAGACCAAGTCCGCCGCCGAGCTGCAGATCGCGGATGCGCCGACGACGGTGCTGCTCTCGACGACGGGCCGCGCCGTGCGTGTCGACCTGGAGCCGGGGACCGCGATCGCGACCCCCGCACGGCGCAGCAAGCACGACGGGATCGTCGCCCGCCTCGAGACCACGACGCGCAGCGAGATCGGCGCCGTCACCAGCAGGGGCCGGGTCGTCCGCTTCACGCCGGTGGACATCCCCGCCGTGCCCGCGACATCCGTCGGGCTCGGCGCCGGTGTACGGATCGCCGACTATCTGGGCATCGCGGACCGCTCCGAGCGCGTGCTCGCCCTGATCCGGTTCGACGATGAGACGCCGATCGCACTCGGCACGAAGGACGGCGTGGTCAAGCGCATCGTCCCCTCGACGATTCCGGTGCGGCCCGAGATCGAGATCATCGGCCTGAAGCCGAAGGATGTCGTGGTGGGCGCCGCCCCCGCGACGGATGACACCGAGCTGGTCTTCGTGACCTCCGATGCGCAGCTGCTGCACTTCGCCGCCTCGAACGTGCGCCCGCAGGGTGCTCCGGCAGGCGGCATGGCGGGCATCAAGCTCGGAAGCGGTGCCGAGGTGATCTCGTTCACCGTGGTGTCGTCCCCCGAGGAGGCAGTGGTGATCACGATCTCCGGTGCCGACTCCGTGCTTGCAGGCACCGACAACGGCAGGGCGAAGGTCTCGCTGTTCTCGGAGTTCCCCGGCAAGGGACGGGCGACCGGCGGCGTCAGGGCACACGCGTTCCTGAAGGGCGAGGACCGCCTGCGTCTGGCCTGGGTGGGCGCGGAACCCCGTGCTCTCGGCGCCGACGGCGCCGCGCGTCAGCTGCCGGATTCCGGCGCGAAGCGCGACGGCTCCGGGCAGCCCCTCGACGCCGTGATCGGCTCGGTGGGGACGGCGATCGGCTAGTCGTCGAGCGCCGCGCCCAGCCCGCCCAGACCGTCCGCGATCAGGTCTGCCAGCAGACGGGCGTACACGCCCTCCGGATCGAGGTCCGGGTCGAAGCAGGCGACGGATGCGCCCCATGCGCGCGGAGCGAGCACCTTGAGCAGAGCGCGCAGTTGATCGGGTGACAGGCCGCCGGCGCTCGGGCTGTCGACGGCGGGCATGTGCGCGACGTCGAGGATGTCCGTGTCGAGGTGCAGCCAGAACCCGCGGTCGAGTCCCTCCGTGTCGAGGATCCGTGCGGACGCCCGGTGCGCGCCGTGCAGGATCACCTGATCGGCTGGGATCGTGAGCGCGATGGTGTCGGCGACCTCCCGCAGGTGCTCGTCGTCCCGCCGGCATCCCAGGTGAGCGGTGCGCCGAGGATCGAAATAGGGGCCGAGCGCATCGATGTGCGCGATCTCAGGCGCGTGCAGGCCGACCGCCGCGGCGAGATCCTCGCCCGCCACGGCGCCGCAGTACGGATCGTTCCCCGGATGCCGGAAGTCGGTGTGCCCATCCAGATGGACCAGCCCTCCCCTCCCTCCGACCCGCGAGGCAAGGCCGGCGCCGAGGAGGATGCTGCAGTCGCCCCCGAGCATGAGCGGCGTCCCACCGCGGGCTCGGGTCTCCGACAGCCGCTGCGCCAGGCGCCGGGAGTGATCGATCAGCGCTTCGGCGTTGCGGGTCGCGCCCCGTGCGCGGCCGTCGTCCTCGACGTAGCGACCGGGGAGCACGACGCCTGCGTCCACCGCCCCGGCGGTGAGCATCCGCCGATGCAGTCCGGCTTCGCGAAGCGCCTCCGGGGCCTTCGCCGCGCCGGGCACCGCACCGCGTTCCGGCGGCCGGAGCCCGAGGTTCGAAGGAGCCGAGACGAGCGCGATCATCGTCTCAGTCTGTCAGGCGGCCCGGTTCGTGATCAGCCCCGGGCCGAGACCGGGTGCAGCCGGTTCCCGGTATCCGGCCGGTCGAGGTGCCGCCCGAGGATGTCGATCGCCGGGCCGTCGCCGATCCGCAGGTCGGCAGCGACCTCCTGCCAGCCGAGCGACGCGTAGAACCGTCGGGCGCCGTGCGCGGCGGCGTAGCATCCGAGTACCGCGGTCTCGTAAGTCAGGTCGGTGAGCATGCTCGACATGAGCAGGCCGGCGAGGCCTGAACGACGGTGCTCCGGCTCCACGGCGAGTTCGTCCACGGAGAAGCACTCGTCGCGAAGCCACATCTCACGCGCCTCGGGATCGAGCGCCACGGCGATGCGGTCGCGCCACCAGTCGCCCTCGGCGATTCC
>JAITUD010000486.1 GCA_031286555.1 Microbacterium sp.
AAGCAAACCAAGCACCGGGAAAACGGAACTTGGCCGCGAGTTCAATCATGACCAAAAAAGAAGAACATCATTGCTGACATCCATATAAATTGATCCAAAGGAATCTCACCCCAACCAAAAGGTCAGAGACGAGGTTATTTGGCATTTGACAAGTGCACGCTGTTGAGTTCTCAAGGATCGGACGCACCCACACACCCACCAGAACCTGGAGGAGACGCGCAGGGCAACTTCACAACCTTATCCGGCGATCCAGCGACTGTCAAAACAGTCTGTCCGGAGCCGGGACCTTCCATCTTAGACCCACGAAGCCGTGGGAGCAAGTGATGGGAGGTGGTCCGCCGCTTGGAGGGGAGCTGGGCCTTCCGGCCTTTCGCTCAACCGCTTGGGGCGAACAGGTAATAACTTACGTGGATCTCGAGGATCGGGCAAATCGTGGCCGGATCTCGGGCGTGTCGTGTGCGGATCCGGGCGTAGTAGCGTGACCGCATGACGACTGTGCTGGAGCGGGTCGCCGTCGAGCTCGACATCGACGTGCCTGAGGAACTCGCCACTCCCCCGTATCCGGTGCCTCTGCCGTCACGCCTGGCGACGGGGGATCTGGCCTGGGCAGCCGTCGTCTCCGCGGTGATCGCATCCGGGGGCACGCGCGCCCCCGATCCCGACAGGATCGCGGCCGCCTACCGAAGCGCAGCTCTCCTGACCATCGACGGCTCGGCTGCCGGCGTCTGGGCTCCACTGTCGGGATTCTGGCGCACGTCCGACGGATGGGTGCGCACCCACGCGAACTACCCGCACCACGCGGCAGCCCTCCGCCACGCGCTCGAGGTGGACGACGCATCCGACGCGGCTTCGGCGTTCGCGGCCGACTCGACCGCCTCGATCGTCTTGCGCGTCACCGATGCCGGCGGCCTCGCCGTCCCCGTCCTCCGGGAGGACCCGGCCCGTGACGCCGTACTTCGCACCGCTCCTCTGATCGAGACGCTCGAACTCGGACCCGACTCCGCCCTCCGCTCCCCCGTGTCGGGTCCGCTCACCGGCATCCGGGTCCTCGATCTCACCCGCGTGATCGCGGGACCGGTGTGCACGCGCACGCTCGCCGCGCTCGGCGCGGATGTGCTGCGCGTCGACCCACCACATCTGCCTGAGGCGGAGTGGCAGCACCTCGACACCGGACACGGAAAGCGGTCCGCTCTGCTGGACGCGCGAACCGAGCGCTTCTCCGAACTGCTCGGCGAGGCGGATGTCGTCGTGCTCGGGTATCGACCCTCCGGACTCGCACGCCTCGGTCTCTCCCCCGAAGCCCTCGCCGAGCGGCATCCTGGGATCGTCATCGCTCAGCTCAGCGCATGGGGCGTCGACGAGCCGGATCGGCGCGGCTTCGACAGCCTCGTGCAGGCCGAGTCCGGTATCGCGATGGTCGAGTCACCCGACGGCGCGGTGCCGGGCGTCCTTCCGGCGCAGGCGCTGGACCACTCCGCCGGTTACCTGCTCGCGGCAGGAATCTGCCGCGCGCTGCTCCGGCGCACCGGCCGCACCCTGCTCGTGCGCACGTCGCTGCGAAGAGTCGCCGCCGAGCTGCTCGGCATGCCGCGCACAGACTCCCCCGCAGGATCCCGAACCGACGATCCGGCCGCGCACACCGAGGAGTTCCGCGTCGGCGGTCGCCCGGTGCGGACGGTGCGCTCCGCGCTGCCCGGGCACCCGTTCGACGCCCCACGGCCCTGGGGCGGTGACGAGCCGTCCTGGTGAACAGGCGTCACCGGGTTCGGGATGCCGCTTTCGCCGGCATCCGGATGACGATGACCGCGCACAGCGCGAGAGTCGCCACGCCCCACAGCCCGCACACCGGCGGGAGCGTCCGATATGCGAGATGCGCGGGTGTGAACTCCGCGGAGAACGGGCCCCACACCGCGTAGCCGACAGTGACAGCGAGAACCAGCAGCACCGGAAGCGAGACGATCCACACCGCAGGTACCCAGCGCGGCAAGGACCGCTCGATCGGATGGACGGGCCGGCGCCGCAGCCACAGCACGGCATAGACACCCAGGACGATCACACCGATCACTCCCGATCCGTACTGCAGCCACTTGTAGCCGAGGATGCCGCCCCACGACTCGTCGAGGATCGGGAACAGCTGCACACCCCAGCGCCCCTCATGCGTGAACGAGTCCCACAGGATGTGCGAGACGACGCCGATCATCAGTGACAGCAGCAGCAGCAGCGGGTACCACGGCTTTCCGTCTCGCCAGAACGTCTGGCGAGCGGCATCCGCTCCCCTCGTCCGCCACTCGTCGGGCAGGCGGGCGGCGACGGCCGCCGGCACCAGCTCGACGGATGCCGGGCGCAGCAGCACCCGCCAGATCAGCAGCAGCACCGCCGCAATCAGGCTCGTCCAGAGCAGGTTCGGCACCGCGTGCAGAAAGGAGTAGTCGGGCCCGAACGCCCTGAGGAACAGCGGCAGATCCGGGGTCATCGCCCCGATCGCGATCGCCGCCGGCACCAGCGGCGTGCGCACGAACGGCAGCGCGACGATGGCATGGCTGGGTGTGAACGGCATGAGTCGATTCCTTGCGATGGCGTCCCGCCAGCGTAGAGGAACACACCCGAGAGGGCGCCGATGCCACGAGGAGCCGGCGCCCTCCGGTACCCGTCGCGCTCAGCGACGCGGCTTGCCCTTCCCACCCTGGCTGTTGCCGTTCTGTCCCTGATCATCGTCGTTCTGACCCTGGTCGTCCTGGCCCTTGCCGGGCTTGGACTGCGCGATCGGGGTGACCGGACCGGCCTCCGCGGCGCTCGACTCCGCGGTGTAGCCCCTGGCGACGACCGTCACCCGGTAGGCGACGCCGTTGACCAGACCGGTGACCGCGACGTCCGTCGCCGTGGTCTCGACGACGACCGGGCTCCCCGCGCGAGGGTCGACCGGCGTCGCGGTGACCGTGTACCCGGCCAGGTCGAACCCGTCAGCGGGCGCCGCCCAGCTCGCCGCCACCGTCTTGTCGCCTGCCGTCACACGCAGGCCCGTGGGGGCAGCGGGTGCGCTCGCCTGGAGCAGCTGCACCTGATCGACGGTCCAGAATGCGCTGTTCTGGCCGGTGTATCGGAACGAGAACTGTGCAGTCCGGGCCCCGGCCGGCACATCGACTGCGACCTTCTCGACGCGGTTCGTGTCGAACTTGTACGCCTTGAGCAGCTGCGGCGCCCCGCCGTCGAAGCTCACCAGGACCTCGGCGGTCTGCGGCCCGTCGATCACGTAGTTCGTGGCGTAGCTCAGCGTCGCGGTGCGCGCGCCGGACAGCGGATATGCGGGGCTGATCAGCGTGGAGTCGAACTGCCCGCCTGCGTGCGCCTTGTCGTCCCACTCGTCGGAGTCGGCGACGGCGAACACATCCCGGTTGCGCACCGAGGTCTCCCGTCCCTGCTTGAGCTCGGCGTTGCTCCAGAACTCGTCGGTCGCGAAACTCCATCCGCGCCACTCGGTGACGCCGCCGGCAGGCATCCGGCTGTTGTCGATCGTCCACCCGTCAGGGGTCTCATCGGTCCAGCCGAGGGTTCCCGCGCCAGGACGAGTCTCGTCCACCTGGGCGCGCAGCTTCGGCCGCAAGGAGTCGAAGGGGTCGATGATCCGATCGTCGAGCGCACGGCCGTCCAGATCCGCGCTCTCCTCGACGGCGACGCCGTTCGCCTCGAGGATCGTCGGCGCGATGTCGACGATCTTCACATCGTCACGCACCGAGCCGGCGGGGATGCCGGGACCGGCGGCGATCACGAAGGTCTTGCGCTCGGCGGGAGTCGCCCCGCCGTGTCCGCCGGTCGGCGTGTGACCGTGATCGGCGGTGACGACGACGAGCCACTGCTCGTCGGCATATGAGGCGCGCTGCCTGATCGCAGCGAGCATCTCCCCGAGTCGGCCGTCGGCCGTGCGCAGAGCCGCACCGTAGGCAGCGCCGTTCGTGCCGACGGAGTGCCCCGCCCCGTCGACATCGTCGAGATGCACGAACACGTCGTCGGGGTTGCTGTTGCGGAGCAGGTCGACAGCCTTCGCCGTGGTGCCGGCATCGCTGCCGCC
>JAITUD010000521.1 GCA_031286555.1 Microbacterium sp.
CAGCTGCGCGAGATCGCTGCGCTGCGCCTGACGGCGGCCATCGAGACTGAAGGAGCACGCGCATGAGCGTCTCTCACGTGACCACCCACATCCTGGACACATCGATCGGGCGCCCTGCGTCCGGCGTCGCCGTCGTACTCGAGGCCCGAGTCGGCGACGGATGGTCCGAGATCGGTACGGGCCTCACCGATGCTGACGGGCGGGTGAAAGCGCTCGGCCCGGAGCGGCTGGAGAGCGGTGCCTACCGCCTCCGGTTCGACACCGCGGCCTACTTCGCCGGCATCGAAACGGACACCTTCTTCCCGGAGGTGGCGCTGACCTTCTCGGTCGACGCCGCACAGGAGCACTACCACGTGCCGCTCCTGCTGAGCCCGTTCGCCTATTCCACTTACCGAGGAAGCTGAGTACGAAAATGACCAACATCATTCTGGGCAAGAACCAGTACGGCAAGGCCGAGGTCCGCGTCGTCCGCATCACGCGCGACACCGACCGCCACGAGATCGAGGACCTCAACGTCACCTCGCAGCTGCGCGGCGATCTCGACAGCGCGCACTTCGACGGCAACAACGAGCACGTCGTCCCCACCGACACGCAGAAGAACACGGTCTACGCCTTCGCCAAGGACGGTGTCGGCAGCCCCGAGGAGTTCCTGCTCCGTCTCGGCCGTCACTTCACCGGTGAATTCGACTGGATCACCGGCGGCCGCTGGGAGGCCGAGCAGTACACCTGGCTGCGCATCGAGGGCGACAACGGCGAGCACGACCACTCGTTCGTCCGCGGAGGCACCGAGACCCGCACCTCCGTGGTGCAGATCGACGGAGACGACACGGTCGTGATCGCGGGCCTGCAGGACCTCAAGGTCCTCAAGTCCACGCAGAGCGGCTTCGTCGGCTACCCGAAGGACAAGTACACCACCCTGCCCGAGACCGAGGACCGCATCCTCGCCACCTCGGTGACGGCCAAGTGGCGCTACAACCGCACCGACATCGACTTCAACGAGGTCTACGCGGACGTCCGTCGCCTGCTGCTCGCGGGCTTCTCGCGCAACTACTCGTACGCCCTGCAGCACACGCTGAAGGAGATGGCCGAGGCCGTGCTCGAGGCGCACCCCGAGATCGACGAGATCCGCTTCTCGACTCCGAACAGCCACCACTTCGTCGTGGACCTGTCGCCGTTCGGTCTGGAGAACCCCAACGAGGTGTTCTTCGCCGCCGACCGTCCCTACGGTCTGATCGAGGCGTCGTTCCTCCGCGAGGGTGCGGACACCGACCACTGGTCGTGGGACGGCATCGCCGGCTTCTGCTGAGCCGGCGCAGCTGACCCGGCGCACGCCGGACAGCCAGAGGTGGGCCCGCGGGGGCGGGCCCACCCTCTTCTTCCATGCCCCCGACACGCATGCCCACCCCGAATAGCGGGTCACCGGACAAGGAGGTCCATCCATGACTGCTGCACGCAGCTCAGCCAAGAGCAAGACCAAGACAGAATCCACCCGTCCGGAGGACGAGAAGCTGAGCATCGGCTCGGCGTTCACCTACGGGCTCCAGCACGTGCTGACCATGTACGGCGGCATCATCGCCCCGCCGCTCATCATCGGCAGCGCCGCGGGTGTCGACCCGCAGATGATCGGCGTCCTGATCGCCGCCTGCCTCTTCGTCGGAGGCCTCGCCACCCTGCTGCAGACCCTCGGCCTGAAGTTCGGCTTCAGCGTTCCGCTGTTCGGCTCGCAGCTGCCGCTGGTGCAGGGCGTCTCGTTCGCCGGCGTCGCGACCATGCTCGCCATCGTGAACGGCAACAAGGAGACCGGCCTCACCGACATCTTCGGCGCGGTGATCATCGCCGGTCTGATCGGTCTCGTGATCGCCCCGTTCTTCGCCCAGATCGTGCGGTTCTTCCCCGCGGTCGTCACGGGCGTGGTGATCACCACGATCGGTCTGTCGCTGATGCCGGTGGCCGGCAAGTGGATCACGGGCCAGAACCCCGAGGCTCCGGGCTGGGCCGACCCGGTCAACATCGGCATCGCGGCGTTCACGCTCGCCGTCATCATGCTGCTGAGCAAGGTCGGCAACGCGTTCATCTCGCGGCTGTCGATCCTGATCGCGATGATCGTCGGCACGATCTTCGCCGTCATCATCGGCCGGGCCGACTTCTCGAAGGTCCTCGACGGCCCGGTGTTCGCGTTCCCGACGCCGCTGGCGTTCGGCGTTCCGACGTTCAACATCGCGGCGATCCTCTCGATGACGATCGTGGTGCTCGTGATCCTCACCGAGACCACCGCCGACATCCTCGCCGTCGCCGAGATCACCGGCTCCAAGGTCGACCGCAAGCGCATCGCGGCGGGTCTGCGGGCCGACATGGTGTCGACCGCGGTCGCCCCGATCTTCAACTCCTTCACCCAGAGCGCGTTCGCCCAGAACGTCGGTCTGGTCGCCGTCACCAAGATCAAGAGCCGGTACGCGGTCGCGGCCGGCGGCGGGGTGCTGATCGTCCTCGGTCTGTTCCCCGTGCTCGGTCGGATCGTCGCTGCGATGCCCACCGCGGTGCTCGGCGGCGCCGGCATCGTGCTGTTCGGAACGGTCACCGCGTCCGGCATCCGCACGCTGGCGAAGGTGAAGTACGACGGCAACATGAACCTGATCATCGTCGCCACCTCGATCTCGGTCGGTGTGCTGCCCGAGGTGGTGCCGGGTATCTACTCGCACTTCCCGAGCTGGTTCCAGGTCATCTTCAACTCGGGCATCAGCTCGGCCGCCGTGATGGCCATCCTGCTGAACCTGATCTTCAACGTCTGGACCAGGGGCAACTCCGAGAACCCGTCGGTCTTCGGCGCGGCTCCGGTGAGGTCCGTCAAGACCGACGTCATCCGGGTGCTGAAGGAGGGCGACCGGGTTCAGAACGGCAAGCTCGTCGACGCCGAGGGCAAGAACGTCCCGGTGCTCGACGACGAGGTCGACTCGCCGCAGCACTGACGCAGCACACTGACGAACGCGGGGTTCGCAGGGGCCTGAACGGCCCCGGCGGACCCCGCTTCCGTCTTGACAGCGACGCGTCCAAGGCGCACACTAGTTACGTATAATGAAAGCTTTCTTTCATATCGTGAAAGACGACGAAGAGCCGGACGAGGAGGTCCGCAGATGAACGGCTCCCCCCTCCGCGGATCAGCCGCGACCGCCGAACGGCATCCCCGCCGCGGTCACCACCAGCTCGCCGATGTTCGCCTCGGGCGGCAGCTGCGCCATGAACACCACGGCCCTGGCCGCGTCGGCGACGTCGAAGGTGGGCTCCACCAGGCGCGAGCCGTCGGGCTGCAGCGCCCCGGAACCCACGCCGATCTCGGTCATGATGCTGGTGGCCGCGTTGCCGATGTCGATCTGACCGCACGAGATGCCGTCCGCACGGCCGTCCAGGTCGATCGACCTGGTCAGGCCCGTGATGGCATGCTTGCTCACCGAGTAGGCCACCGACTGCGGTCGCGGCACGTGCGCGGAGATGGACCCGTTGTTGATGATGCGGCCGCCGCGCGGCTGCTGCTCGCGCATCGCCCGCATGGCGGAGCGAGCGCAGAGCAGCGCGCCGGTCACGTTCACCTCGAGCGTCGCGCGCCAGGCATCCGGTTCGACGTCGGCGGCGGATGCCGCGGGGCCGAACGTACCGGCATTGTTGAACAGCACGTCCACGCGGCCACACTCGGCCACGACGGCCGCGAACGCGGCATCCACGTCGGCCTCCGACGTCACGTCGGCCGGCAGCACCAGCATCCGCTCCCGACCCTGCGCGGTCTCG
>JAITUD010000066.1 GCA_031286555.1 Microbacterium sp.
AGTGCAGTGACTCTCCGCCTGTACGACACCCGCGCTCAGCAGCTGCGCGACTTCGTCCCTCTCGATCCCGAGAACGTGACGATGTACGTCTGCGGGCCGACCGTGCAGTCCGGGCCCCATATCGGGCATGTCCGTGCGGCGCTGAGCTTCGACATCCTGCGCCGCTGGCTCGACCTCCGGTACGGCCGCGTCACCTTCGTGCGCAACGTCACCGACATCGACGACAAGATTCTCGTGAACGGCACGGATGCCGAGCCGTGGTGGGCGCTGGCCTACCGCATGGAGAAGGAGTTCACCGCGGCGTACGAGGCGGTCGGCATCCTGCCGCCGACCTACGAGCCCCGCGCCACGGGCTTCATCCCGCAGATGCACGAGCTCATCGAGCGGCTCATCGAGAACGGGCACGCGTACCCGGCGCCGGACGGATCCGGCGACGTCTACTTCGACGTGCGCTCCTGGCCCTCCTACGGCGACCTGACCCACCAGTCGGTCGACGCCATGGAGGCCGCGGAGGATGCGGATCCGCGCGGCAAGCGGGCACCGCAGGACTTCGCGCGGTGGAAGGGCGCCAAGGCCGGCGAGCCGGCGGATGCCACCTGGGACTCGCCCTGGGGCCCAGGTCGCCCCGGATGGCACATCGAGTGCTCCGCCATGGCGCGGCGCTACCTCGGTGCCGAGTTCGACATCCACGGCGGCGGTCTCGACCTGCGCTTCCCGCATCACGAGAACGAGCTCGCCCAGTCCACCGCGGCCGGCGACGGCTTCGCGCGGTACTGGGTGCACAACGGCCTGGTCACCGTCGGCGGGCAGAAGATGTCGAAGTCGCTGGGCAATTTCATCCTCGCCTCCGCGATGCTCGATGAGCTCGACCCGCTGGTGGCTCGCTATGCGCTGGCCGCCGCGCACTACCGGTCCAGCCTCGACGTCACGGAATCCTCGTTCGTCGAGGCGGAAGCTGCGCTGGGACGCATCAGATCGTTCCTCGAGCGTGCGGCGCGGCTGCCCGTCGAGTTCGCCTGGTCGGCGGAGCGCCCCGCAGCGGATGAAGAGCCGCCGGAGCTCCTGCCCGCCGCATTCGTCGCAGCGATGGACGACGATCTCGGCGTGCCTCAGGCGCTCGCCGTGCTGCACGAGACCGTCCGCGCGGGCAATTCGGCGCTCGACGCCGGTGAGACCGGCGACGCCCAGTTCGCAGCCATGCAGGTGCGAGAGATGGCGGACGTGCTGGGCATCAACCCGCTCGCGCGCGAATGGCAGACCGGAGGCACGGGTGCCGACGCATCCGCTCTGGATGCCCTCGTGCGCACGATGATCGACCAGCGTGCGCAGGCGCGCGCTGACAAGGACTGGGCCTCGGCAGATCGCATCCGCGATGCGATCGCGGCCGCAGGCATCACTCTGGAGGACACTCCGGACGGAACACATTGGAGTATCGATGGCTAAGCCGAGTCGCCCCGGAGCGGGCAACAGCAAGAAGAAGGGCGCCTCGAAGGGCACCGGCGGTCACAGCCGCAAGGCTCTCGAGGGACGCGGACCGACCCCGAAGGCCGAGGACCGCGCCTGGCATGTGGCCGGGAAGCGCAAGGCCGCGGCCGAGCGCTACGCGGCTGCCGGCGGCAAGGGTCGGCCGGGCCAGAAGCCGCAGAACCGCGACATGAACCGGAATGCGCGCGCCAAGTCGACCGACGACACCGAGACCGTCACCGGGCGCAACTCGGTGCTCGAGGCACTGCGCACCAAGATCCCCGCGACGACGATGTACATCGCGCAGCGCGTCGAGATGGACGACCGCGTCAAGGAGATGCTGGCGATCGCGCGGCACCGCGAGATCCCCGTGCTCGAGGTCACCCGACAGGAGCTCGACCGCATGGCCGGCTTCGACGGCGTGCACCAGGGCGTCGCCCTCAAGGTGCCGCCGTACGAGTACGCGCACCCGCAGGACCTGCTCGAGAAGGTGATCGACCGCGGTGAGACGCCGCTGTTCGTCGCCCTGGACGGCATCACCGACCCGCGCAACCTCGGTGCGATCATCCGCTCCACGGCCGCCTTCGGCGGGCATGGCATCATCCTGCCGCAGCGCCGCTCGGCGAGCGTGAACTCGGCGGCGTGGAAGACCAGCGCCGGCGCCGCCGCGCGCCTGCCCGTCGCACTCGCTTCGAATCTCACCACGCAGCTCAAGGAGTTCAAGAAGCAGGGCGTGTTCGTGCTCGGTCTGGACGGCGGGGGAGACGTGGCTCTGCCCGCACTCGAACTCGCCGACCGTCCGGTCGTGATCGTCGTCGGCTCCGAGGGCAAGGGCCTCTCGCGTCTGGTCACCGAGACCTGCGACCAGATCGTGTCGATCCCGATCTCAGCGGCGACCGAGTCGCTGAACGCCGGCATCGCCGCATCCGTCGCGCTCTACCAGGTCGCAACACTGCGCGGGGCTTGACTCAGAGCGCACGGATCCGCGTTCAGGGAATGACCACGGGCGGCGACACGTTGCCGACCGTGTGCCGCGATCGCGGCACGTCGCCCTGAGAAGAGGAATCGCATGGCCCGCATCATCGTCGTCGGAGGAACCGGATACGCCGGAGCGCACATCGTCCGTGAGGCGGTGAGTCGGGGACACGACGTGGTCGCCATCGCGCGCAGCACGCCGGACGCCCCGGTCGAAGGCGCCTCCTACGTGCAGGGCTCGGCTCTCGACCTCGTCGCTCTCGGCGACGTCTTCGACGGGGCGGATGCCGTGGTCTCGACCATCTCGCCGCGCGGCGACATGGCCGACAAGGCCACCGACGCGCTGGGTGCCCTGGCCGCGAAGCTGACCGGCACGCCCACCCGCCTCGGCGTGGTCGGCGGTGCGGGCGGCAGCCTGATCGCCCCCGGCGGCCCGCGACTGTTCGACCAGGACTTCCCCGAGGAGTACAAGCACGAGGCGCAGGTCGGCATCGACCAGCTCGCCCTGCTTCAGGACTCGGATGCCGGGTTGGACTGGTTCTTCGTGCACCCGGCCCAGGTGTTCGGCCCGTGGGCAGAGGGGGAGCGCACCGGCTCCTACCGCGACGGCGGTGACGTGCTCGTGCGTGCCGAGGACGGCAGCTCCACGATCTCGGGTGCGGACTTCGCCGTGGCGATCGTCGACGAGATCGAGACCCCGAAGCACCGTCGCGAGCGCTTCACCGTCGGGTACTAGGCCTCACACGAGGTCGCGCCAGTCCACCTCACC
Organism: Microbacterium sp.; assembly: GCA_031286555.1. Lineage (GTDB taxonomy): Bacteria > Actinomycetota > Actinomycetes > Actinomycetales > Microbacteriaceae > Microbacterium. The sequence continues at coordinate 3,209 of JAITUD010000066.1, forward strand.
GGTGTCGTCGGACACGTCGATGGCACCGGTGACCACGGGCAGGCTCATCGTCTCGGTGGGCGGGCCCATGATCGTGGCCTCGTCGCGCCGGTGACGCAGCACGTCGTTGATGTAACTGGTCAGCACTTCGGCGATCGGCACCGATCGGCCCTGCGCCTGCGACAGGTACCAGCGGTGCTCGAGCACCTGGTGGAACACCTCGGCCGGCTCGAGCTTCGCGCGCAGGTCGTAGGGGATCGCTCTGACGACCGGCTCGAACACGCGGGTGAGCCATTCGTGCGCGTACATCTCCTCGTCCGCCCACTGCTTGGTGGAACGGGCACGGAACTCGTCCAGGTCGTTCAACAGGCGTCGGGCCTGGTTCTCCTCGACGTCGAGCCCGGTGAGGCGGATCAGGCGACGCTGGTGGTGCCCGGCATCCACGACCTTCGGCTGGATGTGCACGACTGCGCCGTCGGCGGTGGTGTTCATCGACATCTCGTCGATGTCGAAGCCGAGGGCGTTCAAGCGTTCGACGCGCTCCGTGATGCGCCAGGTCTCGTTCGCCGAGAACGACTCCTCGGCGGTCAGGGCCGCCCACAGCGCCCGGTACGACGAGACGATGCCGTCGGCGATCGCCACCGCATCGACGCCGTTCTCGAGCCGGCCGCCCGCGGCCAGGTCGAGGATCTCGCCGGCGATGTTGGTGCGCGCGAGGTCGAGGTCGTAGGAGCGCTGGCCGTCGGTGAGGCCCTCTTCGTGCAGCTCTCCGGTCTCGGCGTCCACGAGGTAGGCGGCGAAGGCCCCGGCATCCCGTCGGAACAGAGTGTTCGACAGCGACACGTCACCCCAGTAGAACCCGACGTTGTGCAGCCGCACCAGCAGCAGCGCGAGTGCATCGACGAGTCGGGTGGCGGTGTCGGGGCGGAGCACCTGTGTGAACAGCGCACGGTACGGCATCGAGAACTTCAGGTGCGAGGTCACCAGGGCCGCAGGAAGCGGCTTGCCGTCAGCATCCTGCCGTCCCGCGATCACAGCGACCCGGCTGACGCACGGCACATCCAGACGGGCCAGGCTGCCGAGCATGTCGTACTCGCGCTGCGCCATCTCCGCCGTGGTCTCCTTGACCGCGACCACGCGGCCGGACAGATCGGCGAAGCGCACCAGGTGGCGCGACAGGCCCTTCGGCAGCGACACGATGTGCTCGCTGGGCCACTTGCCGAGCGGCGTGGACCAGGGCAGGCCCAGCAGCCCGGGGTCGACGGTGCTGGCGGTGATGCGCAGCGTGCTGGACAGGCGATCGATGTCGGCCATGCCGCTCCTCGGATGCGTGGGTGAGAACCGTCGGGGGAAGACGACGCGGCGCGTGCGACCCAGAGGTCGGCCCGCGCCGCGCTGCGTGAGAGACGGTCAGGCCGAGGCGATGGCCTGCTCGTTCAGGCGCTCGCCCGACTCGAGGTCGAACAGGTGCACGTGGCCCGGGATCGGAGCCAGCACGACCTTGTCGCCCGCGTTCGGGTGACGGCG
>JAITUD010000096.1 GCA_031286555.1 Microbacterium sp.
GCGCGGTGTAGAAAGCCCGCAGGGGCGCCCCCGGGGCTTTTCCCGGGGGCGCCCCTGCGGGCTTTCGTGCCCTCGACAGGATTCGAACCTGCGACCTGCCCTTTAGGAGAGGGCTGCTCTATCCGACTGAGCTACGAAGGCGCCTGACAAGTCTATCCGGCGGCGTCCGCCCTGCGGATCACGCCGCGAGTGCCAGGTACGGCTCCCAGCACGGATCGCTGCGCTCGGTGCCGCGCACCGTCCACGCCGTGCCGTGCGGCGGACGCGGGGTGCTGCGCAGTTCCCAGCCCATCTCCTGCGGCGTGCGGTCGCTCTTGACGTTGTTGCAGCGCAGGCAGCACGCCACCAGGTTCTCCCAGGAGTCCGCTCCCCCGCGCGAGCGCGGCATGACGTGATCGATCGTGGAGGCCGTCTTTCCGCAGTACCCGCAGCGGTGGCTGTCGCGACGGAGCACACCGCGTCTGGTGACGGGCACTCGACGCGAGAGAGGCACGCGCACGTATCTGGACAGGATGATGACCGCTGGGCGATCGTAGGAGCCGTGGGAGGCCCAGACGGGGTCGTCCTCCACGCGTTCGATCACCGTCGCCTTGTCGTTCATGACCAGGACAAGGGCTCTCTTGAACGAGACCACTGCGAGCGGCTCGTATCCGGCGTTCAGTACCAGTGTGCGCATCGTCATCCTCTCGATCCGCCGGGATGGCTTCCCGGCACTCTCGACTCACACGACGTCGTACAGACAGCAGGCGACCCCAGGAGGACGAAAAAGGGCGCCGTCTCAGAGACAGCGCCCTTCGCGCTCGGCGGAACCGAGGCATCCGTGCGGACGATGCCGGAGCACCAGACGGCCAAGCGCATCCATGGTGCGGATGCTCGGCTTCTGATCCATCGGCTTCTCCCGTCAGTACGACGACGGGTTCAGGCTAACGCATGCGCGACACGCCCGGGCGAAATCGGGGTGAACGCCCGGTGGCGTGTCGGCTCAGCCGGCGTTGGCGCGGAGCCAGGCGATCGGCTCGACGAGCGAACCGTTGATCTCGACCTCGAAGTGCAGGTGCGAGCCGTAGGAGCGGCCGGTGTTGCCGCGCTTGCCGATGAACTGCCCGGCGCTGACCGTCTGGCCGGCCTGCACTGCTCGCGAGCCGTTGATCATGTGCGCGTACAGCGTGGAGACGCGCTTGCCGCCCACGACGCCGTCGATGACGACGGCGACGCCGTAGCCGTAGTAGCTCTCGCTCGAGATGCGCACGCGACCGGCGGTGGCGGCGAAGATCGGGGTGCCCGCCGGGCCGGCCATGTCGGCGCCGTCGTGGCTGCTGCTGAGCGTGCGGCTGACGGTGTACGAGCCCGCGGGAAGCGGGTAGCGCACCGCACCCGAGCCCGCGGCCACGAGCTGCAGGTCGGCGTTGCTCACGTTGCCGCCGCCGGTCGAGGCCACACGCGCGGCCGCGGCGGCACGCTTCTTGGCGGCGTCCTCGGCCTTCTTCTTCGCGATCTCGTCCGGGGTCGTCGCGGAGTAGTTTCCGCGGACGATCGGAGCGGCAGTCGCCTCCGACGCCACGACGAGCGACTGGGCATCGTCGACAGCGGCCTGGCGCAGCGACGTGGCCGCCGCCGTGCTGGGCGCGGACGACGCCGCGTACGCCGGGAGGGCGACGGCGGCGACGAGGGCGCCGACCGCGGCGAAGATCGCCACGGTTCGCATCGGCTTCACGTTCCGAGTCCTGGGCTTCGCTCCGCGCTTCGCGGAGGTGCGCTGTTCAGATGTCGTATCGGGCTTCTCGATGTCTGCGGCCAAAAGGTGGTCCTCCTGCGCCTCCGCGCTTCGGGTGAGCGCAGGCTCGTCAGCAAGTCGTCAGTCGCGCACGCAAACATTGCGGCACGTTGTGCGTTCTCCGCGAAGACGACGAGCCCGGGAGGCGATCTTCGCGTCAGTCACCGGCGGGCTTCTTCGCCGACGACCCGATCGACGTTACCGGAAGATAACGATTCTGTCACCCTGCGAACCTGGCAATCCCCAGGATGAAGGTCGAAGGTCAGGCGGGGTCCCCGACCAGGAAGATGTGCGAGGCCAGCTCGACGGGCAGTTCCAGCCCCTCGTCCTGACCCTCCATGCGGATCAGCACATAGCCCTCGTTGTAGCGGTAGTCACCGCGCGCGCCGGGCACGACGCCCGCATCGCGCAGCTGCTCGAGCAGCTCGGGATCGACCTGGGCGGGCTCGGCGAGGCGCCGCACCGTGCCGTCGATCGGCGCGCCCGCGGCATCCAGCTTCTTGACCAGGCCGATGACGCCCTCGTCGAAGGTGCGCGCGGGGAGGTCGCCGAGCTGGTCGAGCCCCGGAATGGGGTTGCCGTAGGGCGACTCGGTGGGATGGCCGAGCAGCTCCACGAGACGGCGCTCGACCTGCTCGCTCATCACATGCTCCCAGCGGCAGGCCTCTTCATGGACGAACGCCCAGTCCAGGCCGATCACATCGGAGAGCAGGCGCTCGGCGAGGCGGTGCTTGCGCATGACGTCGACGGCCTTGCGGCGCCCGGCATCCGTCAGCTCGAGAGTGCGGTCCTCCGAGACCACCACCAGCCCGTCGCGCTCCATGCGGCCGACCGTCTGCGACACGGTGGGTCCGGAGTGCCCGAGGCGCTCGGAGATGCGCGCGCGCAGCGGAACGATGTTCTCCTCCTCGAGTTCGAGGATGGTGCGCAGATACATCTCGGTGGTGTCGATCAGGTCGGCCATGGAGTCCCTCCGAAGTCTTCTTAGGCAAGCCTACATTCCAGCTCTGACACCGGGCGTCACAGGGTCGGACGGGCATGGCCGTCCCACCTACAATCGATCCATGGCGATCGAGATCCCCCGAGAACTCCTGCCCGTCGACGGCCGCTTCGGCTGCGGTCCCTCCAAGGTGCGGCCCGAGCATGTGGCCGCGCTCGCCGAGGTCGGTGCATCCCTGCTGGGCACTTCGCACCGGCAGCCGCCGGTGAAGAACCTGGTCGGCAGCGTGCGCGAGCAGCTGGCATCGCTGTTCCGACTGCCCGAGGGGTACGAGATCCTGCTCGGCAACGGCGGGTCGACCGCGTTCTGGGACGCCGCGGCCTTCGGTCTGATCGAGAACCGGGCGCAGAACCTGGTGTTCGGCGAGTTCGGCGGCAAGTTCGCGATGGCCGCAGCGGCTCCGTGGCTGCAGGCGCCCGACGTGCGAAAGGCCGAGCCCGGCTCCCGAGTCGACGCCGAGATCCTCGAGGGCGTCGACGTGTACGCCTGGCCGCACAACGAGACCTCGACGGGCGTGGCGGCACCGGTGCGCCGCGTTGCGGCCGAGGGCGCGCTGACCGTCGTCGACGCGACGAGCGCCGCCGGCGGCATCGACGTCGACATCGCCGAGACCGACGTCTACTACTTCGCCCCGCAGAAGAACTTCGCCTCCGACGGCGGACTGTGGCTGGCCGCGGTTTCGCCGGCCGCGATCGAGCGCATCGAGCGCGTCGCCGCTTCGGATCGCTACATCCCCGAGTTCCTCAGTCTGAAGAACGCGGTGGACAACTCCCGCCTGAACCAGACGCTGAACACTCCTGCCCTGGCGACCCTTCACCTGCTCGACAGCCAGCTGCGATGGATGCTCGAGAACGGCGGGCTCTCCTGGGCGGCATCCCGCACCGCCGAGTCCTCCGGCATCCTGTACGACTGGGCGGCGGCCTCCCCGGTGGCGACCCCGTTCGTCGCCGATCCGGCCGACCGCTCCCAGGTCGTCGTCACGATCGACTTCGTGCT
>JAITUD010000124.1 GCA_031286555.1 Microbacterium sp.
GTCTCGCTGAAGACCAGCGAGTGGGTGCTGAAGGATCTCGCCAAGCGCGGCGCCAACGTGCACCTCGACACGCAGGTCACCGGTGCCGTCGACGGCAACGTCGAGCTCTCCACCGGCGAGGTCATCCCGACCGACCTGATCATCTGGACCGCCGGAGTCATGGCGAACCCGACCGTCGTCCGCGGCGGCGACCTCCCGGTCGAGGAGCGCGGTCGCATCCGCACTCGTGCCGACCTGCGCGTCGGCACCCCGGAAGAGGCCGTCGAGGGCGCCTGGGCGGCCGGCGACGTCTCGGCCGTTCCCGACCTGACCGGCGGCGGCGTCGGCGGCTACTGCGTGCCGAACGCCCAGCACGCCGTGCGCCAGGCGAAGCTGCTCGCGAAGAACCTCGTGGCCGTGCTGCGCGGCGAGGGCACGAAGGACTACTTCCACAAGAACCTCGGCGCCGTGGCCGGTCTCGGCCTCTACAACGGTGTCTTCCAGTCCGGCAAGATCGCCCTGAAGGGCTTCCTCGCCTGGGTCGCGCACCGCGGCTACCACGGCCTGGCCATGCCGTCGTGGGAGCGCAAGTGGCGCGTGCTGTGGGGCTGGTGGCACAACCTGTGGCTCGGTCGCGACATCGTCAACCTCGAGACCGTGCAGAACCCGCGCTACGTCTTCGAGGAGTTCGCGGCCCGCCCGCGTCCGGCGGCGGATGCTCCGGCTCCGGCGCCTGCTCCCGCCAAGGCTCCTGAGGCTCCTGCCGCCGAGAAGCCGGCCGCCAAGACCGAGGCCGTGGCGGATGCCGCTGCCGACGACAAGGCGACCGTCGCTGCTCCGGCTGCGGACAAGCCGGCCAAGAAGCCTGCGGCCCGCAAGCCCGCCGCGAAGAAGCCGGCCGCGCCGAAGGTCTCGGCCGACGCCGCGGCTTCGGATGACGCCACGGTGAAGGCCCCGGCCCGCAAGCCTGCTGCAAAGAAGACCACTTCCGCCGCGAAGTGATCTGATCGCCAGAACGCCCCGGTCCGCGAGGACCGGGGCGTTCTGCATGCCAGGGGGAGGCCGGCGGCGGGTGCTAGGGTGGCGGCCATCCCGCGGCCTCCTGGCGCGGACATCGAAAGGCGCGGCTCCGTGCCGTGCCGGTGACGGAGGACTCATGTCCGAAGAGCGCATCGACGTCAACCCGCTGCATCGCCGCACGGGGGATGCCAGGTCGGTGGACAAGAACCGGATCCCCGAGCGAAGCATGGATCCGCTCAGCGCGTACCACATCGTCCGCGACGAGACGATGCTCGACGGCAACGCCCGCCTCAACCTCGCGACCTTCGTCACCACGTGGATGGACGAGGAGGCGCAGCGGCTGTACGCGGACGCCTTCGACAAGAACATGATCGACAAGGACGAGTACCCGCAGACCGCGGCGATCGAGGGGTACTGCCAGCGGATGATCGCGGAGCTGTGGCACGCTCCGGATCCGTCGTCCGCGCCCGCGACCTCGACCGTGGGCTCGTCGGAGGCGTGCATGCTCGCGGGAATCGCCTTGAAGCGGAGGTGGCAGGAGCGGCGCCGCTCGGCGGGAGCGGATGCCGGAACGCCCAACCTCGTCATGTCCAGCGCCGTGCAGGTGTGCTGGGAGAAGTTCTGCAACTATTTCGAGGTCGAGCCGAGATACGTGCCGGTCAGCTCGGAGCATCCGGTTCTGGACGGGGAGCTCCTGGACGCCTACGTGGACGAGAACACGATCGGGGTCGTCGCGATCCTGGGCGTAACGTACACCGGCGCCTACGAGCCCGTCGCAGAGATCCAGGCCGCACTGGACGCGATCGAGGCCGAACGCGGTCTGGACGTGCCCATCCATGTCGATGCGGCATCCGGCGGCATGGTCGCGCCCTTCCTCGACGCCGACCTGGAATGGGACTTCCGTCTGCAGCGGGTGGCCTCGATCAACACCTCGGGCCACAAGTACGGACTGGTGTACCCGGGACTCGGCTGGGCCGTGTGGCGGGACGAGGCGGCTCTGCCCGAGTCGATGGTGTTCCGGGTCAGCTATCTCGGCGGCGACATGCCCACGCTCGCGCTGAACTTCTCCCGGCCCGGGGCTCAGGTGCTGCTGCAGTTCTACCTCTTCCTCCGGCTCGGTCGCGAGGGATACACGGAGGTGCAGGCAGGATCCCGCGCCGTCGCCGCGTATCTCGCGGAGGGCATCGGGGCGATGGATGCGTTCGAGCTGATCAGCGACGGCACCACGATCCCGGTGTTCGCCTGGCGGCTCGCCGACGGGCACTCCGGGTCGTGGACGCTGCACGATCTCTCCGACCGGCTGAGGATGCGCGGCTGGCTGGTGCCCGCGTACCCGATGCCCGCCGATCTCGATCAGATCGTGGTGCAGCGGATCGTGATCAGGAACGGCGTCACCATGGATCTCGCGGAGTCGCTGCTGTCCACCATCAGCGAGGAGGTCGAATTCCTCGAAGCGCTCGACTCGCCGCTGCCGCGATCCACGACCGGAGACGGCTTCCGGCACTGAAGCAGGTGCCCCCAGTCGGATTCGAACCGACACTGAAGCGTGTTTAAGACGCCTGCCTCTGCCGTTGGGCTATGGGGGCCCGTCGTCAGCCTATCGACGACCTCCCGATGAGACCTGGTGGCCCTCTCGCTGCGACGGAGTGTCAATTTGGATGAATCGCGGTCCGAAGTCATCGTAAGGTGGGGGAGTGCTCGACCTCATCGATGAACTGAGCCCTGACCGTCAGACCTGGCAGGAGCCCGCGCGCTTCTGGCGCGGGCTGACCGAGGCGACTGCGCACCTGCCCGCCCCCGTCGGCGTGATCGAGCGCGAAGCGCTGAGGCACAACGCGATGGACCTGCTGGTCCGCTCCGGCGGGATCCCGATCCGCGTGGCCTCGAAGTCGGTGCGCGTGCGCGGAGTGCTCGACGCCGTGCTGCGCATCCCCGGCTTCCGCGGCATCCTCGCCTTCACGCTCGCGGAGGCGCTCTGGCTGGCCGAGACGCACGACGACATCGTGGTCGGCTATCCCAGCGTCGACCGGGCGAGCCTCGAGCGTCTGCTGCGAGACGAGACACTCGCCTCCCGCGTGGCGCTGATGGTGGACGAGACCGCGCACCTCGATCTGATCGACAGCATCGTCCCGCCCGGCTCCCGCCCGGAGATCCGCGTCGTCATCGACGTCGACGCCTCGTACAAGGCGCCCGCGCTCGGGCACCTGGGCGTGCGCCGCTCGCCTCTGTTCACAGCCGCGGATGTCGCCGGCTTCGCCGCAGAGGT
>JAITUD010000125.1 GCA_031286555.1 Microbacterium sp.
GTGTCGCCGGGGCGGGCGATCGCGTGCAGCACGGCGGCATTCGCGGTGGCGCCGGAGTGCGGCTGGACGTTGGCGAACTCGGCGCCGAACAGCTCCTTGGCACGGGCGATCGCGAGCTCCTCGGCGACGTCGACCTCTTCGCAACCGCCGTAGTAGCGGCGGCCCGGGTAGCCCTCGGCGTACTTGTTGGTCAGCACCGAGCCCTGCGACTGCAGCACCGAGACCGGCACGAAGTTCTCGGATGCGATCATCTCGAGGAAGGTCTGCTGGCGCTTCAGCTCACGGTCGAGGACCTGGGCGATCTCGGGGTCGACTTCCGAGAGCGGGGCGTTGAAGAAGCGGTCGGTCATGGCGGATTCCTGCTTTCTCACGGGAAAAGGGGATGGTTTCGCATCGGCCCAGGCGCGCGGTCGATTCCCATGAGAAGTCGCTCCCCGGTGGTGACCCACCCAGACGCCAGTCGCGACGAGGAAGAGCCTACCCGATGGCCGGCACCGGGGATGCCGGGAATTCCATGGATTACCTGCCCTCGGGGGCTCCCCCTGCGACGCGCCGTCAGGATAGGTTTTGTTCATGGCCCTTCCTGATTCCCTGCCGCTCGTCCCCTACCCCTCAGACGTCCGCAGAGAGGAGGGTGTGTTCCCCCTGGCATCCGCGCGCGTCGCCGGCGACTCCGCCGTCGCCGGGAAGCTGCGCGACGGCATCGTCACCCGCACCGGCATCCGGTCGCAGGTGGTCGGCGAGGGAACGGATGCTGAGATCGTGCTGTCCCTGGATCCCGCCGTGGGCGGGGCCGAGGCCTACGTCCTCGACTCGCTGGGCAGCAGCATCCGCATCACCGGCGCCGACGCCGCCGGCCTCTTCTACGGCACCCGCACCCTGCTGCAGCTGCTGCACGAGTCGGATGCCGGGTGGGCCGTGCCCCGGGTGCGCATCGAGGATGCTCCGCGCTTCGCCTACCGCGGTGTGATGCTCGATGTCGCGCGTCACTTCTTCGGAGTGGAGGACGTGAAGTCCTACATCGACCGCGCCGTCGACCTGAAGTTCAACCACCTGCACCTGCATCTGACCGACGACCAGGGCTGGCGCCTCGAGATCGGCTCCTGGCCGCTGCTGACCGAGCGCGCGTCCGGCAGCGACACCACCGGCGGCAGGGGCGGCTTCTTCACGAAGGAGCAGTACCGCGAGATCCTCGCCTACGCGGCCGACCGGCACGTCACCGTGGTGCCCGAGATCGACCTGCCCGGGCACACGCACGCGGTGGGCATCGCGTACCCCGACCTGGTCGAGGAGCCCTGGCTGAGCGAGCAGTCCATCGCCGAGCAGGCCGCGCGCGGCATTCCGCTGCCGGTGCACGGCGAGTTCTACCGCGGTGCCGCGGTGGGGCACTCCTCGGTGCGGATCCATGAGGAGCGCACCTACGGCTTCATCACCGACGTGCTGCGCGAGGTCGCCGAGATCACCCCCGGCCCGTACCTGCACATCGGCGGCGACGAGTGCCTGGGCACCCCCGCGGCGGACTTCGCCCTGTTCTTCGAGCGCGTCAGCCGCATCGCGGCCGACACCGGCAAGACCCCGGTCGCGTGGCACGAGGCCGGCGCGGTCGCCGGGATCGCCGAGGGCACGATCGGGCAGTACTGGGGCAGCGTCGACCCGAAGGGATCGCACGCAGAGGAGGCCACCCACTTCGTGGAGCGCGGCGGCGCGCTGATCATGTCGCCCTCGGACCGCACCTACCTCGACATGAAGCCCACTCCGGACTTCCCGCTGGGACTGGTCTGGGCGGGCATCGTGCCGGTGCGTACCGCGTACGAGTGGGAGCCCACCGCGGTCGTGCCCGGCCTGGCCGACGACGCGATCCTCGGCGTCGAGGCTCCGCTGTGGACCGAGACCGTCACCACGATCGCCGCCGCCGACACCCTGGTGTTCCCGCGCATCGCCGCACACGCCGAGACCGCCTGGTCGCCGAAGGACGGCGTGGAGCGCACCTGGGAGTCGTTCCGCACCAGGGTCGCGGGCCTCGCCCCCGCGTGGGAGGCTTCGGGTATCGAGTTCACCCGTTCGGAGGAGATCGCATGGGCATGACCGAGAGCTCCGCACAGGGTTCGCTGCTGATCCACTCCGCACGGCTGGTGAACGACGGCCACATCGCCGATGACGCCTGGGTGCTCATCGAGGACGGCCTGGTCGCCGAACTCGGCATCGGCGCCGACCGGCCCGACGCCGACACGGTCGTCGACGCGACCGAGGTCGCCGGCCCGGGTGCGATCCTCACGCCCGGCTTCATCGACATCCACGGCCACGGCGGCGCCGGCGCGACCTTCGACGACGGCATCGCCGCCATCCGCACCGGGCGCGACATGCACCGCTCGCACGGCACCACCAGGGCCGTCATCTCGCTGGTGACCGGCTCTCTGGACTCGCTCGCGGCGCGGGTGGGCGAGATCGCCGACCTGCGCGAGACGGATGTCGACATCCTCGGCAGCCACCTGGAGGGACCGTTCCTCGATCCGGGCCACAAGGGCGCGCACGACCCGGAGCTGCTGCGCGAGCCGACCTCGGGCGACGTGCAGCGTCTGCTCGACGCCGGCCGCGGCACGGTCAGGCAGATGACGATCGCGCCGGAGCTGCCCGGCGGGCTCGACGCGGTGCGCGTCGTGGTCGCGAGCGGCGCGGCCGCCGCGATCGGGCACACGGATGCCGACGATGACACCGTGCGGGCGGCCATCGACGCCGGCGCGTCGATCCTCACGCACGCCTTCAACGCCATGCGTCCGATCCACCACCGCGAACCGGGGCCGGTGCTGACCGCCGCGGCCGACCGCCGCGTGACGATCGAGGCGATCGTCGACAACATCCACCTGCATCCGAGCGTGACGAAGCTGATCTTCGACGAGGCGCCGGGCCGGGTCGCGCTGATCACCGACTCGATGGCGGCGGCCGGCTCCGTCGACGGCGAGTATTCGCTCGGCGGGCTGCACGTCACCGTGCTCGACGGCGTCGCACGCGTGGACTCCGGCTCGATCGCCGGGTCGACGCTCACCCAGGATGCTGCACTGCGCAACGCCGTCGCCGCCGGTGCGACGCTCTCCGAGGCCGTGCGCGCGCTCACCGAGACCCCGGCGGCGGCCATCGGCTTCGACGAGGAGCTCGGCGCGCTGCGCCCGGGGATGCTCGGCGACGCCGTGCTCCTGGATGCGGAGCTGCGGGTCGTGCGGGTGTGGACCGGAGCGCGCACCGCGCGCTGAGCCCCGGAGACGGAACAGGCCGTCGCACCCCAGATGCGACGGCCTCAGTCCCCTGTTCGGGCCAGGGTCCCCAAAATGAGAGCCGGTGGGGCTCGGGAGCTCCTCCCCCGAGGACCCCGAGCCCACCGACCGGTGCGTTACCCCTGCACCGGCTGTCGTCCGCACCGCCCCCCGGTGGCACGTGCGACATGCTCTATGGATGAGACGACGCTCCACTCGTTTCATTACGCGGGTTCTGCAGAAACTTTTCCGGGAGATTGGTCAGCAGTTCCCGGGAGTTGTCCCCAGGGCTTTCCGAATCGTGGAGGAAGGGTCAGAATGGATGAGGCGCGTGACAGTTCCGGAGTTCACGCGTCTCTTCCTGTGAGACCGCTCCCGCGGACCGGGAAGCCCGACAGCTTTGGAAAGATCTGTGCACGACGACACCACTGACGATCTGACGGCAGACGCCGATCTCGTCCTCCGCACCCGCTCGGGTGACGCCGAAGCGTTCGGCGAACTCTGGCGTCGGCATTACCCCTCCGGCATGGCGGTCGCCCGCTCGATCACCTCGACGATCGATGCCGACGACCTCGTGCAGGAGTCCTACGCACGCATCTACCAGGCGATCCTCAAGGGCGGGGGGCCGAACGGCTCGTTCCGCGCCTACCTCTTCACGAGCATCCGGAACACCGCCGCGGCCTGGGGTCGCGCGCGTCGCGACACGGCGATCGACGAGCTCGACACCGTCGTCGACCCGGCCAGCACCGATCAGGCCGCCGAGGAGGCGCTCGACCGTGGCCTCACCGCGCAGGCGTTCCGCAGCCTTCCCTCCCGCTGGCAGGAGGTGCTCTGGTACTCCGAGATCGAGCAGATGAAGCCGGGCGAGATCGCCCCGCTCCTCGGAATGAAGGCCGGTGCCGTCTCGCAGCTCGCGTTCCGCGCCCGTGAGGGTCTGCGCGAGGCCTGGATCCAGGCGCATCTGCGCAGCGCCGAGCCCGGTTCCGACTGCCAGTGGACGATCGAGCATCTCGGCGCCTACTCCCGCGGCAACCTCGGCGTGCGCGACCGCAAGCGCCTCGAGGCGCACCTTGACGACTGCGCGCGCTGCATGATCGTCGCCGCCGAGGCGAAGGACGTCTCCAGCCGGCTGGCCCTCGTGCTGCTCCCGCTCGTGCTCGGCATCGCCGGCGCGGGCGGCTATCTCGCCTCGCTGCAGGGCGGCGGCACCCCGATCGTGGCACTCGCGGCGATGCCCTCCGGAGTCGTCGAGGGCGCGGTCGTCGCCGGCGGCACGGCGGTCGGCGCCGGCGCAGGCGTCGCCGGGTCCGGCCAGGCCGGCGGGTCAGGCGGCTCCTCGGCGTCCGGCGGATCGCTCACCGGCATCGGTGCGCTCGTCGGCGCGGGCTCCGCAGCACTGCTCGTCGCCGGTGTCGTCGCCGCGGTCGCGGTGGTCCCCGGCATGTTGAACGGCTCGCCCGCCACTTCGCAGCCCTCGGCCGGCGACGATGACCCGTCATCCATCTCGTCCGAGGTCGCCCCCGACTCGTCAGTGCTGGGCAAGCAGCCCGTCGTGATCGAGGTCGACGACGAGCAGCCGCCGGCCCCGAAGCAGTCGACGCCCCCGGTCGCCGACTCCGCACCGGTCGCCCCGCCCGCTCCGGCACCCTCCCGCAGCACGGCGCCGAGTCAGACGACCCCGCCGGCACCGGTCAAGCCCACCACTCCGCCCACCGATCCGGGAACGAACCCGGGCACCGACCCCGGAACGGATCCCGGCACAGACCCCGGCACGGATCCGGGCACCGACCCCGGAACGGATCCGGGAGATCCGACGCCTCCGGTCGCGCCCGAGCTGTCGCACGGCTCTGCGACGTTCTGGCTGGACTCGCGAGGCCGACTGCACGTCTCCCTCCCGGTCACCGGCACCCCCGGCGCGACAGTCCGGGCCTCGATCGTCGAAGTTCCCGGCAAGACGACGAGCGTCGTGCTCGACACCGCGGGCAAGAGCACCGTCGACCTGGTGCTGCCGTGGGGCCAGGCTCTCAAGCCCAGCACCGCGATCGAGCTTCGCGCCACGATCAACGGCAAGTCCGGCGACCCGTTGCAGCTGACCCTGCGTGGCCTGGGATGGACCGGCGAGGTCCCGGACGAGCCTGCGTCCTCGCTCCCTGCCCCCACGCCCGCGCCCGCCCCGGCTCCGGAGCCGACCCCGGCCGCACTCCCCGCACCGGTCGCCGTTCCGGTCACCCCTGTTCCGGCGCCCGCAGCCCCCGCACCTGTTGCCGCAGACCCGGCCGCGCCCGCGGAGCCGGATGCCGCAGTGGTGGACGCTCCCGCCGTGTCGGACACCGCCGCAGACCCCGCCGAGGCCCCGGGCGGCTGACCCCGCCGGACGGCACCTCGGCCTCGGCCGAATAGACTTGAGGCATGCCCCAGGACTCCGCCGCCGTTCCGGGCGTGAACCGCCCGAACTTCACCCCGCTCGACGTCGTCCGCGCCATCGTGCTCGTCGTCGCCCTGTTCTCCCTCGGGCTGTGGGGCTTCGTGTCCTGGCCGGTGCCGATCAACATCGTCTTCGGCATCGCCCTGCCGGTGGTCGTGCTGCTGGTGTGGGCGCTGTTCCTCTCGCCGAAGCCCGTGCTGCGGCTGCATCCGTTCCTGCGGGCCGTCGTCGAGCTGCTGATCTACGTCGGCGTGACCCTCGCCTGGTGGGCGATGGGTCAGGGCTGGGCAGGCATCGCCTTCGCCGTCGTCGCCGTCGGCGCAGGACTGATCGCCGGGCGCCGCTCGCTGTCATGACGCCTCTGGAGCTGCTCCTCGAGGTGCTGGGCGGACTGGTCGACACCGACCCCGCCGCACTCGAGGCGGCCCGCTCCGACCGCTCCGGGCACGCCGCCGAGGGCACTCCGCTCGCCATCGTGCACGCCGAGTCCGTCGAGCACGTGCAGCAGACGCTGCGCATCGCCGGGGCGACCGGTACGCCGGTGGTCGTCCGCGGTGCGGGCACGGGCCTCGCCGGCGCGGCGAACGCCGGCGCCGGCGAGATCGTGCTCTCCACCGCTCGGATGACGCGCATCGTCGACGTGCGCCCCGACGACCTGCTGGCGGTCGTGGAACCCGGCATCCTGAACGCCGAGCTGAACGCCGAGCTCGAGCGTCACGACCTGTGGTGGGCGCCCGACCCGGCCAGCCGCGAGATCTCCACCGTCGGGGGCAACATCGCCACCGGTGCCGGCGGTCTGCTGTGCGCCAAGTACGGCGTCGTGCGCGATGCCGTCCTCGCCATCGACCTGGTGCTCGCGGACGGACGGCTACTGAAGCTCGGCCACCGCTCGGTGAAGGGGGTCACGGGCCTCGACCTCACCTCGCTGGTGATCGGCTCCGAGGGAACCCTCGGCGTCATCGTCGGAGCGACGCTGCGACTGCGCAGGCGGGTCGAGGGCGAGGTCTGCACCCTCGCGGCGACCTTCGCAGACGTGCGCGCCGCAGCCGCGGCCTCGTCCGCCGTCACTGCGGCCGGCGTGCAGCCGGCGATCATGGAGCTGATGGATGCCGCGAGCCTCGAGGCCGTGCACGCATTGCTCGCCCTCCCCGCGCCGCTGCCCGGCGCGGCACAGCTGACGATCCGCACCGATGGCCCGGCCGCCCGTGCCGAGGCGGAGCGGATCGCCCGGGTGCTCCGCGGCGCCGGCGGCGAGGTGACCTGGAGCGCCGACGCCGAGGAGGGCGAGCGGCTGCTCGCGATCCGCCGTTCGATGCACGCCGCGATGGCGAGCCTGGGCACCACGCTCATCGAGGACGTCTCCGTGCCGCGCAGCGCGATGCCCGAGATGTTCGACGAGATCGCCCGCATCGAGCGGGCCTTCGGCATCCGCATCCCCACCGTGGCGCATGCGGGCGACGGCAACCTGCATCCGAACTTCATCGTCGACGGCGACGAGGTGCCGCCGCGCATCTGGGACGCGGCGGGCGAGCTGTTCCGCGCCGCCCTGCGTCTGGGCGGCACACTGACCGGCGAGCACGGCATCGGCACGCTGAAGGCCCGCTGGCTGGCCGAGGAGCTCGGCGACGACCAGTGGGAGCTGCAGCGGCAGATCGTGCGCGTCTTCGACCCGCAGGGCATTCTCAACCCAGGAAAGGTGTTCGCTCCCCATGACTGACATCCACGTGAGCGCAGCCGTCATCACCGACAGCGAAGGGCGCGCGCTGCTGGTGCGCAAGACCGGCACGGAGCGCTTCATGCAGCCCGGAGGCAAGCCCGAGGCGGGCGAGACCGCGGCGGAGACCCTCGTGCGAGAGCTGCGCGAGGAGCTCGGCCTGGTCGTGTTCCAGGACCAGCTCCGCCCGCTCGGCACGTTCGTGTCGGATGCCGCCAACGAGCCCGGTCACCGCGTCGTCGCGACCGCTTTCGCCATGAGCGCCGAGCCCGACGATGTCGTCGTGCAGGCCGAGCTCGCCGAGCTGCGCTGGATCACCGAGGCCGAGCAGGACTCACTGCTGCTGGCGCCGCTCAGCGCGGAGCACCTGCTCCCCATCGCCTGGGGTTGATCCCCGCCCGGAACGGACGTGGCCGCCTCCCCTGTCGGGAAGCGGCCACGGCGATCTCGGTCGCGCGGGTCAGATGCCCTGCCAGGCGGGCTTGTTCGCGTAGGTGTAGCGGTAGTAGTCCGCGAGCCTGAGCTTCGAGGCCGCAGCCTCGTCGACGACCACCGTCGCGTGCTCGTGCAGCTGGATGGCGGATGCCGGCAGGATGGCCGACACGGGGCCCTCGACGGCGTCCGCGATGGCCTGGGCCTTGCCCTCGCCGAAGGCCAGCAGCACGAGGTGCCTCGCACGAAGGATCGTGCCGAGACCCTGCGTGATGCAGTGCCGCGGCACCTGGTCGATCGAATCGAAGAAGCGCGCGTTGTCCTCGCGGGTCTGCTCGGTGAGCGTCTTCACGCGGGTGCGCGAGGCGAACGACGAGCCCGGCTCGTTGAAGCCGATGTGTCCGTCGGTGCCGATGCCGAGGATCTGCAGGTCCACGCCGCCGGCGGCGTCGATCGCGGCCTCGTAGTCGGCCCCCGCGTGCTGGATGGTCTCATCGGCGCCGTTCGGCACCTGCACGCGGGCCGGGTCGAGGCCGAGCGGCTCGACGACCTCGCGGGTGATGACCGAGCGGTAGCTCTCGGGGTGCGCGGGGTCGAGGCCGACGTACTCGTCCAGCGCGAAGCCGCGCACCTGCGACAGGTCACGCCCGGCGACCCGCTGCGCGAGCGCCTGGTACACGCCCAGCGGCGTGGAGCCGGTGGCCAGGCCCAGCACGGCGTCGGGCTTGAGATCCAGCAGCTCCACGATCTCCTGGGCGACGAGGGCGCTTGCGGCGGCCGCGTTCTCGACGATGACGACTTCAGCCATGAGCGGC
>JAITUD010000131.1 GCA_031286555.1 Microbacterium sp.
CTGCGCGACGAGTACGTGCCGACGCTGCACGCACGGGGCACCCGCGTGGTCTACACGCTGTGGATCGACAAGCTCGCGAAGGCCGACATCCCGCTGACGGATGAGGCCTACCGCGAGTACGCGCAGCAGCTGGTCGACACGTACGTCACGCCGTACGGGCTCGACGGGATCGACATCGACGTGGAGTCGTACCCGACCGGTGACAACCTCACCAGGGCGATCGGCGTGTTCAAGGCGCTCGGCGAGATCATCGGACCGAAGTCGGGCAGCGACAAGCTGTTCATCTTCGACACCAACCAGACCGGCAGCACGCCGCTGTTCGAGGCCGTGTCCGACAACGTGTCGTATGTGCTGCTGCAGGCGTACGGCCGCGACGCGAGCAGGATGCAGAGCACCTGGGAGACGTTCGCGGACGACATCGCGCCGTGCCAGTTCCTGCCCGGGTTCTCGTTCCCCGAGGAGCAGGACCGCACCCACTGGGGCGATGCCGAGGGCATCTACGACGCGGCGACCGCGCCGTCGTACCTCGCGCACAAGTACGCGACCTGGCAGCCCGCCGAGGGCGGACAGAAGGGTGGCTTCTTCGCCTACGCCGTCGACCGCGACGGCAAGGTCTGGGGCGATGACACCATCACGCCGACGAAGTTCACCTGGATGAAGAACCTCGCCGCCGTGCAGGACGACGCGGCCGGAGTCGCTCCGAAGCCGACCACCGCAGCGCTCGCTGACGACCGCGTCACCGTCAGCGGCGTGGGTGCTCCCGGTGCCGAGGTCTCCGTGACCGTCGCGGGCCCCGGTCTGCGCGCATCGGACGCCACGACCACGGCCGCCGTGGACGGCAGCTGGTCGATCACCCTGGACCGGAAGCTGACGGTGCCGCAGAGCGCCGCGGTCACGCAGAAGCTGGCGCACACCGGCTCATCAGAGCCGGTGACCGTCCGCTTCCGCCCGATGGAGGGCTGACCAGGAGGGGCGCTGTTCTCCGGGCGGGGTGACCCGTTCGGAGAACAGCGCTCCAAGGTCCCGCCGGTAGAATCGGTCACTGCCGACCAAGGAGGCGCGATGGGGCAGGAAGCCGTGAAGAAGCATCAGGACTACAACCCGGGACCGCGGGTGGGGATCACGTTCTCGACGTTCGATCTGCTGCACGCCGGGCACATCATGATGCTCGCCGAGGCCAAGCGCCAGTGCGACTACCTGATCTGCGGCCTGCAGATGGACCCGACGCTCGACCGCCCTGAGAAGAACGCGCCCACCCAGACCGTCGTCGAGCGCTACATCCAGCTGCGCGGCTGCGAGTACGTCGACGAGATCGTGCCGTACTCGACCGAGCAGGACCTCGAGGACATCCTGCGCTCCTTCAAGCTCGACGTGCGCATCGTCGGCGATGAGTACGAGAACCGCGACTTCACCGGCCGCGCGTACTGCGAGGAGGCCGGCATCGAGCTGTACTTCAACAGCCGCAACCACCGCTTCTCCAGCTCGGGCCTGCGCAAGATCGTCGCCGCCAAGGAGGCGGAGCGCCTCTCCCGCGCCTGAGCGCCGGCGTGATGCGAGCGGGGGAGCCCGCGGTCAGGCGATGACAACCCGGCCGAGCGACCGGGTGTAATCCTCTTTGATGACCTCGAGGTGGGTCCAGCTCTCCAGCCCCCCGACCTGGGGGAGCGCTCGGATCTCCTCCAGAACGGTGAGCACGCCCGCGGTCGACGAGCCGCCGATCGTGGCGATGAAGTCGTAGCTGCCGTGCGATCCCGCAGCGAAGTCGATGACCGGTGAGTCGAGGATGTACTGCCGCACCGGTTCGGCGTCATCGCTCACGGTGATGCCGACGCCCACCGCGACACGGTTGCGGGAGAGCCCGCCCGAGGGGATGGCCGAGATGCGGATGACGCCCGCGTCGATGAGCCTGCGCACCCGGGAGCGTGCGGAGGACGGCGAGAGGTGCACGGCATCGGCGAGTGCCCGGTAGCTCTCCCTTCCGTCCTGCTGCAGTGCGGCGATCAGGCGATGATCGAGGTCGTCGAGATCGATGTCGGTGCGGGAGTCGGCGACGAAGAAGCCTCTGAGCACTTCCGCGTACGTGGTGACCCTGACCTGTCGCACAGCGGGGATGCGACGCACCCGGTCGAGCATCTCGTGCAGGCGGACGTCGTCGCCGTGCCGGGATTCGAACACGAGGGGGTGCGCGCCGCTCACCATCGACACGAAGACGGCGTCGTCGATCCGAGCGATCTCCTCGGCCACGGGGCGGGCAGGGCCCGTCACGCTCACCATGCCGTGGACCAGTACGTGGTGACCGGCGAAGCCGGGATCGAGCGCCGCCACCACCCGCAGTCCATCGCGCTCGGTCAGCCGGCGCAGACGCTGGGACACGTAGTCGCGAGACGTGCCGAGCAGGTCGGCGAGATCCTGGATGCTGGCGCGTCCATCCTTCTGGAGGGCGTGGATGAGCCGTCCGTCCAAGTCGTCCGGGTCGCGATCACCTCGGCGTGGTGAGGTCGCTTCCTCTGTCATGAGTCCCCCTGATGTCGGTCTCCGCCGCAGGAGGCGAATTAGCCGGATCTGCGAAGCGGTGGCCGCAGATCATCGGTGATGCACGCGATTCTATTGGCGTATGGCGTTCGACCGCGAGAGGAAGCCTTCAGATCGATGGTCAATATCGCTGTTCTGGCGAGCATCTGCGAAAGAACCGGCCTATAGTCGGCACAGCCCGAAGGACTTTTACCCTCACCCCACACAGAGCAAGGGAGCCCTGTATGTCCGCCTCAACCGCCGCTCCGCAGGCACCGTCGCATCGCCGTGCCCTCCGCGCCGGCTTCGCCGCGATGGCCGGCACCTCGATCGAGTGGTACGACTTCTACGTCTACGCGACCGCCGCCGCGCTCGTCTTCCCGCAGGTGTTCTTCCCCGAGGTCGACCGCGTGCTGGGCACGCTGGCATCGTTCGGCACCTACGCGGTCGCCTTCTTAATGCGCCCGCTGGGCGGCATCATCTTCGGTCACATCGGCGACAAGTTCGGCCGTAAGCCGGCGCTCACCGTCACCCTGCTGATGATGGGCATCGCGACGGTGCTGGTCGGATGCCTGCCCGGATACGCCTCCATCGGCATCGCCGCGCCGATCCTGCTCGTGCTGCTGCGCATGGTGCAGGGCCTCGCAGTCGGAGGCGAATGGGGTGGTGCCAGTCTGATGGCGGTCGAGAGCGCGCCGCCGAAGTACAAGGTCTTCTACGGCGGCTTCACCCAGGTCGGCAACCCGCTCGGCGCCATGCTGGCGACCGGCGCGTTCTGGGCTCTCTCCGCCGCAGGCGACGACGCCCTGGTCTCGTGGGGATGGCGCATCCCGTTCCTCGCCAGCATCGTGCTGATCGGCGTCGGCTTCTGGGTGCGCTACCGCGTCGAGGAGACCCCGGTCTTCGAGGCGAAGATCGAGGGGCAGAAGCAGTCCACGCCGATCGTGTTCGCCATCCGGAACAACTGGTGGCCGATGCTGCTCGGTTTCTGCATCATCGCCATGTCGTCCGGCGGATATGTGATCGCGACGACCTTCGTGCAGAACTTCGCGACCGCGCCCGATGTGGGGCTGGACTACCAGGTCATCCTCGGCGCGATGACGGTCGCCTCGCTCGTCGAGATGATCATCACCCTGCCTCTGGCCTGGCTCGGCGACAAGTGGGGCAGCAAGACCCTCATCTATCTGGGTGCCGTCGGCTCGATCGTGGTGTTCGTGCCGCTCGTGCTCGTGATCCAAGGACACCAGGTCGCGATGAT
>JAITUD010000196.1 GCA_031286555.1 Microbacterium sp.
GGTAGGCTGAGCACGATCGACCCCCGACAACAGGAGGAACCATGCCCGTCACCAGTGAAGCCGCCAGCACCTGGACCGGATCCCTGATCGAGGGGTCGGGCACCGTCGCCTTCTCCTCGTCGAACCTCGGCACCTTCCCGATCGACTGGAAGGCCCGCAGCGAGGGATCGGACACGACCACCACGCCCGAGGAGCTCATCGCCGCCGCGCACGCGTCCTGCTTCAGCATGGCGCTCTCGAACGCCCTCGCCGAGAACGGCACCCCGCCCGAGCGCGTGAACACCACCGCGTCGGTCACCTTCAAGCCCGGCACCGGCATCACCGGCAGCCACCTGAACGTGAACGCGACCGTCCCGGGCCTCACCCCAGAGCAGTTCCAGGAGTTCGCCGAGGGCGCCAAGGCCGGATGCCCGGTCTCGCAGGCACTCGCAGGCATCGAGATCACCCTCGAGGCCGCGCTCGCCTGACTGCGCTGACGACGAAGGCCCCCGTCATCGACGGGGCCTTCGCGCGTTCAGTGGGTGGTCTTCGCGATCCGGATCGCCTCGCGGATGCTGGCCCTGGCGTCCTTTCGACGCCCTGCGGCATCCTGCACCACGCCGAGACGATATCGCGCGCGCCAATCCTGCGGCGACGTGTCTGCGGCATCCGAGTACTGCGCGACCAGCGGCTCGATGTCGTCCTTCATCAGGCGGCCGCTCGGCGTGAGCTGCTCCGGCGCCTCCGGCATCCCGCCCTCGCCGTCGAGCAGTCGTCCGAGCCGGTCCGCGGCGAGACCGAAGGCCAGCTCGCGGTACATCGCCCAGGCGCCGATCGGCGCGATCACGATCAGCGCGACCCCCATCGCGATCCCCGCGCCCGAGCCGCTGCGCAGGAACAGCACCGCGATCCAGACGACGGCCACGATGTACAGCAGCAGCGCGGCGGACATGACGGCGACGCCGATGCGAGAGGTCATGCCTCAATCCTAGGAGCGCGCGAGCACCGCGCCTTCCCGCTGACAGCGGGTGACAGTCGCCGACAGCGCTGCGACAGTGCGGCGACAGCGGCCTGGCGGATGCTCGTCGCATGACGAACTCCACCTCAGAATGGGCCATCGCGGCCGACGGACTCGTGAAGGTGTTCGGTGCGAACCGCGCAGTCGACGGCGTCGACCTGCGCGTGCCCCCCGGCACCGTCTACGGAGTCCTCGGCCCGAACGGCGCCGGCAAGACCACCACCATCAACATGCTCGCGACGCTGATGCGCCCGGACGGCGGCAGCGCCCGCGTCTTCGGCCACGACGTCGTGCGAGAGCCGCACGTCGTCCGCCAGCTCATCGGCGTGACCGGACAGTTCGCGTCGGTCGACGAGACCCTGTCGGCGAACGAGAACCTCATGATCTTCTCGAGGCTGCTCGGACTGACCCGTGCGGAGGCGCGCGCGAAGTCCGCTGATCTGCTCGAGCGGTTCGGGCTCACCGAGGCGGCACGCCGCCCGCTCGCCCAGTTCTCCGGCGGCATGCGCCGTCGACTCGACCTGGCGGCGTCCCTGATCGCCCAGCCCCCGCTGATCTTCCTCGACGAGCCGACCACGGGTCTGGATCCGCGCACCCGCGGTCAGATGTGGGACACCATCCGCGAGCTGGTGCGCACCGGCTCCACGGTCATGCTGACCACGCAGTACCTCGACGAGGCCGATCAGCTGGCCGACCGCATCGCTGTGATCGACCGCGGTCGCGTCGTGGCGGAGGGCTCCCCCGACGACCTCAAGGCCTCCGTCGGAGCATCCTCGCTGCAGCTGCGACTCACGGAGCCGGCGGATGCCGAGGACGCACTCCGCGCGATCGAGCGCGTGCTCGGGGTGCAGGGCGTGCTCTCCCCCGAGGCCGCCCGGATCACCGCTCCGATGACCGACGCCGATCGCGTCGCGGATCTGCTCATCGTTCTGCGCGAGGCCGGCATCGGCCTCAGCGAGATGAGCGTGCAGAAGCCGACCCTCGACGAGGTCTTCCTCACCATCACCGGTCACTCCGCCGAGGACGAGACCGACGCTCCCGCGGCCACGGCCGCCTCACAGAGGGAGGAGGTGCGCGCATGAGCGCTCTCGCCCCCGCGGCCACCCGCATCATCCCGGCATCCGACCGGAATCTGAAGAACCACGCGGGTCTCGGACTCGCGCTGCGCAACACGCTCACGATGGCAGGACGCGGCCTCATCAAGATCCGGCGCACGCCGGAGCAGCTGATGGACGTCACACTGCAGCCGATCCTGTTCACCCTGATGTTCACCTACATCTTCGGCGGAGCGATCTCGGGCGACGTGCAGTCGTACCTGCCCGTGATCATCCCCGGGATCCTGGTGCAGACCGTCATCACCACCTCGGTCGTGACCGGCGTGCAGCTGCGCGAGGACATGGACAAGGGCGTGTTCGATCGATTCCGATCACTGCCGATCGCCCGCATCGCCCCGCTCTCGGGTGCGCTGCTCGCCGACACGGTCCGCTACGCGATCGCCACCGTGCTCACGTTCTCCATGGGAGCGCTGATGGGCTTCCGCCCGGGCGGCGGGATCGGCTCGGTCATCGCGGCCGGCCTGCTGGTCGTCGTCTGCTCGTGGGCGGTGAGCTGGATCTTCGCGTTCTTCGGCGTGATCGCCCGCACCGCCTCGAGCGTTCAGGGCATCTCGATGATCATCCTGTTCCCGCTGACGTTCCTCTCGAACGCCTTCGTTCCGGTCGACACGATGCCCGACTGGATGCAGTGGTTCGTGAACGTCAACCCGGTCTCGCATCTCGTGACGGCCGTCCGTGATCTCACATCGACCGGCGCATTCGGAGCGGATGCCTGGATCTCGCTGCTCGGCGCGGCCGTGATCGTCGCGATCTTCGCACCGCTCACGGTGCGGGCCTACATGCGCAAGGCCTGACCTTCACATGGAAGGGGCGTCCGCCGACGGCGGGCGTCCCTCCCGTGCACCCGGCTCAGCGGCCGCTGAGCACGGCCAGGCCCCGCTCGACCCGCTGCTCCGGAGCCAGGGCGGCGGCCTCGGCTCGAACCCGCTGCACGACATCGGCACCGGCGATCCGTTCGGCATCCGCCAGGTGTGCGGCGAGGTCGAGCGTCGGCATGTTCTGCCGGCCGCCGAGGACCTCCGCCAGCGCGACCGCCTCGACACCGCGCGCGACCTGGCCCGGGCTGCGAAGCGCCCAGGCGGACCAGCCCATCAGCGCAGTGCCCAGCACCGGGCGATCCACGCCCTCGCGGCGTTGCCGGCAGGCGGCGATCGTCCTCGTGCGCAGCCGGCGCTCCCAGACCGCGACCTCGTCGACGGTCAGCCCCAGTGAGCGCACGGCCGCCGCGAGATAGCCCGACATCGCCATCAGGTACCACGGCGAACGCCGGGTCGCCGGCTCGGCGAACGCCCGCATGGCCGCGGCGAAGTACTCGGATGCCGCGACGAGATCGCCGTCCAGCAGATCGGCCTCGGCCAGGCCGTAGACGCCGATGGACGTGAGCTCCAGGCCGTCCTGGCTGAGGCCGCCCTCGTCGACCAGCCGCTGGAAGAGGGGCCTGGCGTCCGCCGTGCGTCCCAGGCACAGCAGTGCACCGCCGCGCACCCATTCCTGCTGACTGAGCTGATCCTGTGCGTCGTACTCGCGGAACGCCTCCGCCGCGCGGTCCAACCAGACCAGCGCGTCCGCGGCATCGCCGGTCTGCGCGGCCAGTTGCGCGGCGAGGTCGGCCGCCATGCCCTCGGCCCATCGTTCGCCGATCCGCCGTGCGCGCTCCCAGGCGCTGCGGGCAGCGCGCATCGCCGCATCCGGTTCACCGTCGTTCTCCGCGGCCTGTGACACGAGGATGTCGGCGACCAGCTGCGCCCGGGGATCCGACTCGCCCGCGGTGATGTCCGCGGCGCCTGCGGTGTCGCCCCTGGCCGCCATGTCGAGCGCCTCGGCCAGCAGCCGCCACGCGGCGGCCAGGCGGTCCCCGGCCGATTCCCTGTGCAGACGCAGCAGCGCGAGACCGCGCGCGGCACCCGGATCACCGCTGATCATGCAGCCCAGCACGCCCATCGCCAGGGTGATGACGACGAGGTCGGAGTCGGTCCCGTCGCGCGCCCCGCCCACGGCCGCACCGATCATCCGCGGGGCGTAGCCGATGAACTCCGTGAACGAGCCGCGGATGAACCAGGACTGTCCGAGCACGGCGAGCAGCACCACCGCATCGGCGTCGCGCTCTTCGACGAGGAGACGGCGCAGGACGTGGACCAGGTTGTCGTGCTCTCGACTGACCGAGAGATGCTCGGCTGCCGTGAGGCCCGCCGGGAATCGTCTGCTCCCCTCGCCCCGGGCAGCGGCGAACGTCGTCGCCCAGGAGATCACGGCCTCCCAGGCCTCCCGCTCACTGCCGGCGTCCTGGAGTCGCCGCTGGCCGAACTCGCGCACGGTCTCGAGCATCCGGAAGCGCACCTCCGCCCCTGCCGTGTTCTCGATCACGCCGAGGAGGGAGTGCGAGACCAGCATGTCGAGCACGTCGTCGGCCGGTCCGTCGCCGAGCCCCGCCTCGGCGATCGAGGCGGAGAACCCGCCCGGCAGCACCGAGAGCAGCGCGAGGGCGCGCTGCGCCTCCGGGGCCAGCAGGTCCCAGCTCCACTCGATCACCGCCTGCAGCGTGCGGTGTCGTTCCGGTGCCGCCCTGTCGCCGGATGTCAGCAGCGCGAACCGGTTCTCGAGTCGCAGTTCGATCTGCTCGGGCGTCATCGTGCGCACGCGTGCGGCGGCGAGCTCGATCGCCAGGGGCAGTCCGTCGAGGTGGCGGCACAGCCGGGCGACCGCCTCGAGATCGAGTGTCGCGCCGGGGCGCGCGGCGCGCGCCCTCTCGATGAACAGCCGGACGGCAGGCGCCTCGGGGTCGGCGTCGATCGTCAACGGTTCCAGCGGCAGCACCTGCTCGGCGCTGATCGCCAGTGGAGTGCGGCTCGTGGTGACGATCCTCAGCGTCTGCACCGCTGCCAGGAGCTCGGCCGCGCACTGCGCCGCGCCGTCGATCACCTGCTCGCAGTTGTCCAGCACGAGGAGGGTGCGCCGCTCGCCGAGCATCGCGATCACCCGCGCCATCAGGTCCGGACGCGGCACCGCGTCGTTCAGACGACGGCCGGGCGTGATCTCACTGATTCCGAGGGCAGCGGCGACGGCGATCAGGACGCCGGCGTCCTCGCGGACGCCGGCGAGAGGAACGACGACGACCGCGGGCGCATCGGCATCGAGGGCGATCGCCTGCGCCAGTCGCGTCTTGCCCAGGCCGCCGGCGCCGAGGATCGTCAGCAGACGCGTGCTCGCCAGCAGGGTCCTCGCCTCGCGGAGGGCCTCGTCCCGGCCGATCAACTCGTTCGGCGCGGCCTGGACGCCGATGAGGATCTGCGGTCCGGACTGATCCGTGGTCTGCAGCAGTCGCGCGTTGAGCTCCACCGCAGCGGGCGACGGCGAAGCGCCCAGCTCGTCCCGCAGGCGAACGCGCAGCTCGGCGAAGAGCGCGAGAGCCTCCGTGGCGCGGCCGGCGTGCGACAGCACCTCCATCAGCGCCACGTGGACGCCGTCGTCCAGTGGTCGCTCGTCGGCCAGTGCCGTCAGCAGCGCGATGGCCTCGGCATCTCTGCCGGCATCGGCGTAGGCCGTGGCGAGGCCGGAACGGATCGTGTCGAGCAGGGCGGCCGCGGTGCGGGCCAGCTCGCCGGCCACAGGTGCGTCGCCGAGATCGAGGCCGGGATCGCCGCGCCACAGCGCCGCCGCAGACTCGAGGCGTTCTATGCGCTGCGGATCGCGACCCGGCCGGCTCGTCGCTTCCAGGACGATCTCGCGGGCACGCTGCAAGTCCGTCGCCTCGGTGCCGAGGGCGTAGCCACCCGGTGCGCTGCGCACGAGATCGGGGCCGCCCGTCGCACGTGCTCTGGAGACCAGGGTCTGCAGCGCCGCCTTCGGGTTCTGCGGCTGGTCCTCGCCCCAGATGTCGTCGGCGAGGGCTGCGACCGAGCGGAACGAGCTGCTGCCGGTCAGAGCGAGTGCGGCGAGCAGGGCTCGCGTCGCGGTGCCGCCGGCGTCGTGGCCGGCCACCTGCACGGGGCCGAGCACGCCGACCCGGAAGGTCATGCGTTCGGGCGCAGGCCGAGGTCGATGATGTTCTCCAGGCCCACCACGACGCCGCGCGCGTCCCGCGCGTAGGGCAGCGCGAGGCGGATGCCCGGGGTGTAGGCCGCCGCGGAGTCGACCGTGTCATGGGTGATGGTCAGCGACTCCCCCGCGCCCGACAGGATGACCTCCTGCTTGGCGA
>JAITUD010000207.1 GCA_031286555.1 Microbacterium sp.
CTCGGGCTGCTGAACCTGCCGCAGGATGCTCTCCGCTGGATCGGCATCGCCGTACTCGCTCTCATCGGCCTCGGGCTGATCTCCCCGGCGGTCGAGCGTCTGCTGGAACGCCCGTTCCAGCGCCTCGCAAGCCGGAAGGAAGTGGCGAACAAGGGGAACGGCTACGGGACGGGCCTCGCTCTCGGAACAGTCTTCGTCCCCTGCGCCGGTCCCGTGCTCGCCGCGATCATCGTGGCCGGCTCCACCGGCCGGATCGGCGTGGACACCGTCCTCCTGACGGCATCCTTCGCGTTCGGAGTCTCGATACCGCTGCTGCTCTTCGCGCTAGCCGGCCGAACCCTGATCGAGCGCATCCGAGTCTTCCGCTCCCGGGAACGAGGCCTGCGCATCGCGGCGGGCATCGCGATGATCGCCCTCGCCGTCGGGCTCGCGTTCAACCTGCCGCAGGCTCTCCAGCGACTCGTCCCCGACTACACCGACGGACTGCAGCGATCGCTGACGGACTCGCCCACAGCGCGCAAGGCACTCGAGATCGGTGGGCTGGTGAACGACGAGAACAAGGGGCTGTCGAGCTGCGAGGCGAATGACGGACGGCTCGAATCGTGCGGCCCGGCGCCGACTCTGAAGGGCATCAGCGGTTGGCTGAACACGCCCGGCGGGACAGCCGTCGACCTGGCGGGGCAGCGCGGCAGCGTGGTCCTGGTCGACTTCTGGGCGTACTCCTGCATCAACTGCCAGCGGAGCATCCCCCATGTCGTCGCGTGGGACAAGGCGTACCGGGACCACGGTCTGAAGGTCATCGGCGTGCACTCCCCCGAGTACGCCTTCGAGAAGGACTCCGCCAACGTCGCGGCGGGTGCGAAGGCACTCGGGATCACCTATCCCGTGGCCCTCGACGACAGCCTCGCCACGTGGACCAACTACCGCAACAGGTACTGGCCGGCTGACTACCTGATCGATGCGAAGGGCGTCGTGCGTCACATCGGCTTCGGCGAGGGCGACTACGCGCGCACCGAGGAGATGATCAGGGAGCTGCTCCAGGATGCCGAGCCGGGCAGCGACCTTCCGCCCGCCACAGAACTGCCGGACCGCACCCCCTCCGTCGGATCGACGACGCAGGAGACCTTCCTGGGATTCGCCAAGCAGCGCAACTTCGCCGGCTCGCTCTACCCCGACGGCACGTCCGTGTTCGCCCTCCCCGAGCGCCAGGCGAAGGACACATTTGCGCTCGACGGCAGGTGGACGATCCGGGCCCAGGCCGCCACGCCCGCCTCGGGAACGGCCCGCCTTCGTCTGAACTACCACGCGTCGGTCGTGCAGATGGTCATGAGCGGCGAGGGCACGGTGACGACCCGCCAAGCCGACGGGTCTCGAAGAGAGATCGAGGTCTCCGGCGTCCCTCGCTCGTACGCCGTCGTCTCCGGTGGGAACGGATCCGACGCGGTGCTCGAGGTGACCGTACCCGGCGGCGTCGAGGTCTACTCCTTTGCATTCGGATGATCGGCGACTGCGGCGAAGGGAGTAGGGCATGCTGGTGGACATGGTGATCGACGGAATCGACATGCCCGAGGGCGAGCCGGTTCCCGTCGACACCGCCGGTGACCTCATCCAGCGCGTCGCGCGCGGTGACAGGGACGCCTTCGCAGACCTGTACCAGCTGCTCTCCCCCCGCGCATTCGGCCTCATCCTGCGGGTCCTGGTGGACCGCGCGCAGAGCGAGGAGGTGCTGCAGGAGGTGTTCCTCGAGGTCTGGCAATCCGCCTCGCGCTTCGCTCCGAAGAGAGGGCAGGGACGATCCTGGCTGTTGACGATCGCACATCGCCGGGCGATCGACAGGGTACGGGCTGCACAGGCCAGCGCGGACAGGGACCGGAGAGCCGGCATGAGGGATCTCGCCTCTGCGCCGGCGCCGGTAACCGAGCAGGTCGAGCTCAAGATCGAGTCCGAGCGGATCGCCGACGCGCTCCGGCGGCTGCCGAACGCGCAGCGCGAGGCGATCACCCTCGCCTACTACGGGGGATACTCGCAGAGCGAGATCGCCGTGCTCACCGGGAGTCCACTGGGCACGGTGAAGACGAGGATGCGCGACGGCCTGACGCGGCTGCGGAATGAGATGGGGTGACACGATGGACAAGCACGAGTTCGACATGCTCTCTGCCGCCGACGCCCTCGGCGCGCTGAGCGATAATGACCGGCGGGCCTACCGTCGAGCGCTCGCGGATCATCCGGAATGGGCCGCAGATGCGGACGCGGATGCCAGGACTGCTGCGGTGCTCGCCGAGCTCGTCGAGGAGGTCGACCCTCCGACTCAGGTGCTCGAGGACGTGCTGGCCCGTATCGACGCGTCGTCCGCCCCGACGACTGCGAACGAGCCTGCGCCGGCGCAGAGGCCGGATCCCGAGGCACAGCCCAGGCCGGGCCGTCCGTCGCATCGTCGGCGCTGGTTCGCGCTCGCCGCTTCCGTCGTGCTGGTGGCGGGCATCGGGATCGGAACGTCGATCATCGTCCAGGAGGCGACCCGACCCGCGTACGTGACGGCACTCGACCGCATCGAGTCCGCTCCGGACGCACAGCAGGCGACCGCCGAAATGTCCGGCGGTGGCACAGCGACCCTGCACTGGTCCGCGTCCGAGGGGTCGGCGGTACTCGTCGCCGATGACCTGCCGGCTCTGGACGCGGGCAAGACTTACGAGCTCTGGTACGTGCGCGGTGCGACGCCGATCTCCGCAGGCGTCTTCGATCCGACCGGATCGACCACGACAACCCTGCTGGAGCCTGGAATGAAGCCGGGCGACGCGGTCGCGGTCACCGTCGAACCCGAGGGTGGATCACCGGACGGGAAGCCCACGAGCAAGCCGATCGTGGTGATCCCGACAGCCTGAGCCGCAGGTGTGGCTGCCGGCGCGGACCGATGATCCGGCGGTGCCGGGGCGGATCAGTGGCCGGAGTGGATGCCCTGCCCGCCCGATGGCAGATCGCCGATCCGACCCGGGGCATCGGTCGAGGCCAGTGCGGGCGTCAGCACGGCCGCCACGATCACCGTCGCGGCGATCAGCGCGCCGGCGTGGGTCCCGCGTGATGAGGATCCATCCGCTCGTGCTTTCCTCCGCGTTGCGAGGCCGACTGCGGACAGCGCCAGGAACAGAGAAGCCGCGACGGACACGGCCGAGCATCCTGCCGCGAGGGCGGCCGGGGTGACGACGACGCCGGCCAGAGCTCCGAGGACAGCCGTGCGAGGCGCCCGTGGACGCCCCGCACGGAGGCTCGCCATCCCCCAGGCGAGCTCCCCCGCTCCCAGGGCCAGCAGCGCGGCCGTCACGAGGACGACCGCCGTGCCGGCGCTCTGGACGCCGAGAGATGCACCGAGAGCGAGGTGCAGGAGGCCACTGCCCCAAGCGAAGACGGGGGGCCAGGTCTGCACCAGCGCTCGCACCTGTCAGCCCACAGCCAGGCGAGGAGCAGTCCGATCAGTCGCCACACCGACAGCCAGCAGGAGCAGGGCGCTGGCGAGGTGCAGGAAGTGATCGAAGGTGTTCAGTGCCAGGATGTTCGCCGCGGTGCCCGCCAGGAAGAACCCGACGATGCCGAGCAGCAGGTACGCGGCGCCGACGACGATGTTCGTCGTCTTCGCGGCCTTCGCCGACACCAGACCGGAGATCAGCAGCGCCGCACCGATGAGCAGGTGAGCCACGTTGTGCAGCGGATTGACCATGAAGATTCCCAGCAGCATCCCCCCTTCGGTGGCGAGGAAGGACACGCCGCCGGTCACGGCGAAGCCGAGCAGTCCGACCAGGACGTACACGGCGCCGAAGATGACGGCGATGAGGCGATTCGGGGACGTGCGCATGACATTCTCCTTCTCCTGCGACGGATGCCGCTCACAGAGTGTTCGGAACCCTCGCAGGATCGGATGCCGCCGATCCGCGGCGCGGAGAATGTCGGAGCCGGTCAGCCCTTGACGGCGAAGTTGACGATCTTCGGGGCGCGCACGATCACGCGCACGATCTCCTTGCCCTCCAGCGCGCGCTGCACCTTCTCATCGGCGCGCGCGGCGGCCTCGAGGTCGGCGTCGGAGATGCCGGCGGGCACGTCGAGCGTCGCGCGCACCTTGCCGTTCACCTGCACGGCGGTGGTGACAGTGTCCTCCACCAGCAGCGCAGGCTCGGCCGCCGGCCACGGCACCGCACTGATCGACGGCTCGTGGCCGAGACGGGCCCACAGCTCCTCGCCGGTGTGCGGTGCGATCGGCTCGAGCAGCAGCGCGACGGTCTCGGCGGCCTCGCGCACGGCGGGATCGCCTGCGCCCGCACCGTTGTCGATCGTCTTGCGGATGCCGTTCACCAGCTCCATCAGGCGCGCGACCAGCACGTTGAACTTCGTCTGCTCGAGCAGCGCGGGTGCATCGGCCAGAAGGCGGTGGGTGATCCGGCGCAGCGCGACGTCACCGGTCGCCGCGTCCGCGCCGACCGGGCTCGAGGTCTCGTCGCCGACCCGCAGCGCGCGGGCCAGGAACTTGTGCGCACCGGAGAGCGAGACGCCGTTCCACTCCTTGTCGTCCTCCACCGGGCCGGCGAACGCCAGCGCCAGGCGCAGCGAGTCGGCGCCGTACTGGGCCAGCAGGTCGGAGAGCTCGACCAGGTTGCCCTTGCTCTTCGACATCTTCGCGCCGTCCATCAGCACCATGCCCTGGTTGACCAGGTTCGAGAAGGGCTCCTCGAACTCGATCAGGCCCATGTCGAAGAGCACCTTGGTGATGAAGCGCGCGTACAGCAGGTGCAGGATGGCGTGCTCGACGCCGCCGAAGTAGCCGTCCACCGGCGCCCAGCGCTTCGCCTCTTCGGGGTCGAAGGCGAACTTGTCGCTGTTCGGCGACAGGAACCGCAGGAAGTACCACGAGCTGTCCACGAAGGTGTCCATGGTGTCGGGGTCGCGCAGAGCGGGCTCGCCGGATGCCGGGTCGACCGTGCGCACCCACTCGGCGGCTGCGCCCAGCGGCGAGCTGCCCTTGGGCTTCAGGTCCAGGCCCTCGACGCTCGGCAGCTTCACCGGCAGGCGGTCCTCAGGCACCGGGACGACGGTCTCGTCCTGCAGGTGCAGCATCGGGATCGGCGTGCCCCAGAAGCGCTGACGCGAGATCAGCCAGTCGCGCAGGCGGTAGTTCTTGGCGGCGCGGCCCGTGCCGGCCTGCTCCATCCGCTCGATCGTGCGTGCGATCGCCGCGGTCTTGTCGAGGCCGTCCAGCTCACCGGAGCCTGTCATCACGCCGTTGCCGACCAGCGCGGCGCCGGTCACGGCTGGATCGAGTTCGGTCAGATCGGCGCCCTCGTTCGCACCGCCGGCGACGGTGGTGTCGACGACGATCTTCACCGGCAGGTCGAAGGCGCGCGCGAAGTCCAGGTCGCGCTGGTCATGTGCGGGCACCGCCATGACCGCGCCGTGGCCGTAGTCGGCCAGCACGTAGTCGGCGGCCCAGATCGGCAGCCTCTCGCCGTTGACCGGGTTGATCGCGTAGCGCTCCAGGAACACACCGGTCTTCGGGCGGTCGGTGGACTGCCTCTCGATGTCGGATTCCTTCTGCGTCTTCTCCACGTAGTCCTGGAAGCGCATCCGCACCTCGGCCGAGGACCCGGCGGCCAGCTCGGCGGCCAGGTCGGCGTCGGGGGCGACGACGAAGAACGTCGCTCCGTGCAGGGTGTCTGGACGCGTCGAGAACACCGTGACGGGCTCGTCACGGCCCTCGATGCGGAAGTCGACATCGGCGCCGTGCGAGCGGCCGATCCAGTTGCGCTGCATCTGCAGCACCTTGTGCGGCCAGTGCCCCTCGAGGGTGTCCAGGTCGTCCAGCAGGCGGTCGGCATAGTCGGTGATCTTGAAGTACAACTGGGTGAGCTTCTTCTTCACGACCTCTGCGCCGCACCGCTCGCAGCGGCCGTCGACGACCTGCTCGTTCGCCAGCACGGTCTGGTCGTTCGGGCACCAGTTCACTGCGCTCTTCTTGCGGTAGGCCAGGCCCCGCTCGTACAGCTTCAGGAACAGCCACTGGTTCCAGCGGTAGTACTCCGGGTCGGAGGTGTGCAGCACGCGCGACCAGTCGTAGGACATGCCGTAGCCGCGGAAGCCGGCCTTGTGCTGCTCGATGTTCTTGTAGGTCCACTCACGCGGGTCGGCACCGCGCTTGATCGCCGCGTTCTCGGCCGGCAGACCGAACGAGTCCCAGCCGATCGGGTTCAGCACGTTCTCGCCGCGGTGCCGCCAGTACCGCGCGACGATGTCGGGGTACAGGTAGTTGATGGCGTGGCCCATGTGCAGGTCGCCCGACGGGTACGGGAACATCCCGAGGATGTACTTCCGCGGCCGCTCGTCCTCGTCTCCGCCGGCCCGGAACGTGTCGTTCTCGGCCCAGTACCGCTGCCACTTGTCCTGGATGGCGTGCGCGGACAGCGGCTCTGCGGTTTCGGTGGTGTCGGTCGGGTGCTCAGACAAGGGGAAGGTGCCAATCTGACGAGGTGCGGATTTCCTGATGAAAGACGGGAACTTCCAGGATATCGCCTCTAGGATGCCCATTCCTCCGGCACCACCGCACCGAGCGCCGCGAGGGGCGCTCGGGCCTTGGTCGCGACCTCGGCGGCCTCCTCTGCGGCATCCGACAGCCAGGTGATCCCGCCGCCGGCACCGACGTACGCGGTGCTGTCCTCGATGAGGATGCTGCGGATCACCATGCCCAGATCGGCGGAGCCGTCGAGGCCGATCCAGCCGAAGCAGCCGGAGTACACGCCGCGAGGGGCACCCTCCAGTTCGTGCAGGATCGTCATCGCGGACAGCTTGGGGGCGCCGGTCATGCTTCCGGCGGGGAATGCCGCCTCGATGAGATCGTCCACCGTCGTCCCGGCGCGCAGCGTCGCGCTGAC
The DNA here is from genome assembly GCA_031286555.1 of Microbacterium sp. GTDB lineage: Bacteria > Actinomycetota > Actinomycetes > Actinomycetales > Microbacteriaceae > Microbacterium. The sequence continues at coordinate 6,909 of JAITUD010000207.1, forward strand.
CGTGCTGACCAGCTGATGCACCGCGGGATACGATTCCACCTGCCAGAGCCGCTCCACCGAGATCGTGCCCGGCTCCCCCACGTGCGAGAGGTCGTTGCGCATGAGATCGACGATCATCACGTTCTCGGCGCGCTCCTTCTCGCTCGCGCGCAGCTCGGCGGCGAGAGCGGCATCCTG
>JAITUD010000221.1 GCA_031286555.1 Microbacterium sp.
CTGCGCGACATCGCCGGCATCACCAACCCGGCGGGCAACGTCGTGGGCCTCATGCCGCACCCCGAGCACGCCACCGAGCCGGGCTTCGGTCCCGACACGGCTGCGGCGATGCGCTCCGGCGTCGACGGTCTGGGCTTCTTCACCTCGGCCATCGAGGCCGTCGTCCGCGTCGCGGCCTGAGCCGCCTCACCTGAGAGTCTCCGGCCGGTTCAGATGCCCGCCGGCGGCCAGACGCCGATGATGAGCGCCATCACGACCACGGTGATCAGTTCGTGCGCGATGTTCAGCGTGGTGAGCTTCGTCGAGCGCCCCTCGAATGCGTCGTGGGTGATGAAGCGCGCCGCCGTGAAGCCGGCCCAGAGCACGACGGAGGTCGCCACGGCGGCCCAGAGGTAGGACCCCTCGTAGAAGTGCCATGAGATGGATGCCGCCCCGGCGAGCACCCAGGCCGTGATGAAGCTCACGATCACGGTGGTGATCATCGGCCACAGCGGCCCCCGGGCCGGCTGATCGAGGTTCACGCCGGCCAGCTTCGCCCAGCGATCGCCCATCACCGGCCGGGCGTACCAGATCGCCCCCACCACCATGCTCGACACCGTCGCCAGCAGCACTGCCCAGTAGTTGATCTCGGGAACCATGAGAGCCTCCTCGCTCGTGCGGCCAGGATACTGCGCTGCATCCTCTTGATATGCAAGCATCCACTTGCCTATCATGAATGCGTGTCCGATCTGTTCCACGCTCTCGACGACCCGACGAGGAGGCTCATCCTCGACGCCCTGTCCGAGCGCGACGGTCAGACGCTGTTCGAAATCTGCTCCACACTCGCCATGCGGCACGGCGTGACATCCAGTCGCCAAGCCGTGTCGCAGCACCTCGCCGTGCTCGAGGCGGCAGCGCTCATCTCGACCGAACGGCGCGGCCGTTCGAAGTTCCACTACTTCCACCCCGAGCCCATCGCCCGGATCACCGAGCGGTGGCCGATCACAAGGAGCACACCCTCATGAGGATCGAACTGACCAGCGTTTTCGTGAATGACCAGCGTCGGGCGCTCGCGTTCTACACCGACGTGCTCGGCTTCGAGAAGCACCACGACATCCCGATCGGCGAGGATGCCTGGCTGACCGTCACCTCGCCCGAGGGCGGTGCCGAACTGCTGCTCGAGCCCTCCGATCACCCGGCAGTGAAGCCCTACCGCGATGCCCTCGTCGAGGACGGCATCCCGCTCGCGCAGTTCGCCGTCGACGACCTCGCCGCCGAGCACGAGCGTCTGACCGGCCTCGGCGTGGTGTTCACGCAGCAGCCCACCGACATCGGCACGGCTCTCGTCGCCGTCTTCGACGACACCTGCGGCAACCTCATCCAGCTGGTCCAGATGAAGTGACGCCGGGCTGAGCGCCAGCGCCCCGGGACTACGCTCGGAGCCATGCCCCTCGTCGTGACCGTTCCCACCGCACGCCTCGCCACCGACATCGGCGCTCTTCCCGAGGGGGTCGACCTGCACGTCTGGGACTTCACGACGCCGCCGCCGGCATCCCGACTCGACATCGTCGTGCCGCCCTACATGGGGTCGATGGGGGCGCTCGAGAAGCTCGCCGGACTGGACGTCGGGCTCGTGCAGAGCCAGTCGATCGGCTATGACGGCGTCGTCGAGCGACTGCCGGCAGGCATGCCGTACGCCAATGCGGCCTCGGTGCATGAGACCTCGACCGCCGAGATCGCCGTCGCCCTGATGCTCGTCGCACAGCGCCAGTTCCCGCGGTTCGTGCGCGCGCAGGACCGCGGCGAATGGTCGCCGGTGTTCGCGGAGAGCCTCGCCGACCGGCGTGTGCTGCTGGTGGGCTTCGGCGGCGTGGGCACCGCGATCGCGCGCCGACTGGCACCGTTCGAGGTGGAGCTGACCGCCGTCGCGCGCAGCGCTCGGACCGAGCAGGTCGACGGCCTCGGCGAGGTCGCGGTGCACGGCATCGACGAGCTGCCCGCGCTGCTGCCCGATGCAGAGATCGTCGTGGCCTCGCTGCCCGACAACGACGAGACGCGGCACCTGTTCGACGCGGGGATGCTGGCGCACATGGCCGACGGCGCGCTCCTGGTCAACGTCGGTCGCGGTCCGCTGATCGACACAGACGCGCTGCTCGCAGAGCTGCAGGCCGGCCGCCTGCGAGCCGCCCTGGACGTCTTCGAGCCGGAGCCGCTGCCCGCCGGGCATCCGCTCTGGTCGGCACCAGGGCTGATCGTCAGCCCGCACGTCGGCGGCGCGTCGACCGCGATGAACCCGCGCATGGCGCGCCTCGTGCGGTCGCAGATCGAGCGGATGCTGGCCGGCGAGCCCCCGCGGAACGTGGTGATCGCCGGAGCCTGAGCCCGGCCGGCGCCGCCACCGTGCCTTCCCGCTCGGTCGCAGTTCCCGCGCGTTCCCCGGCCGCGGCGCCCACTCGGGTCGCACGGTCGCCCGCCGAGCTCGCCCGGGTCGTATTTCGTCGCGCTCTGGATGCGAGGGTCCGCATCCGTCGCCGCACGGCGACGGCGTCGCCCGCCGTTACGGTTGAAGGATGACGATCACCGCCGCCGCAGACGGCTCCGCCCTGGGCAATCCCGGCCCGAACGGCTGGGCCTGGTACATCGACGACGCGAACTGGGCGGCCGGCGGATCGCCGCACGGCACCAACAACCAGGGCGAGCTGCAGGCGGTGCTCGAGCTGCTGCAATCGACCGCCGGCACCTCCGAGGACCTGCTGATCCTGTGCGACAGCAAGTACGTGATCGACTCGATCACCAAGTGGATGCCGGGTTGGAAGCGCCGCGGCTGGCGCAAGTCCGACGGCAGCCCGGTGCTCAACCAGGACCTCATGAAGGCCCTCGACGAGGCGATGTCGGGGCGCGCCGTGCGCTTCGAGTGGGTCAAGGGCCACGCTGGTCACGATCTGAACGAGGCCGCCGACGAGCGCGCAAACGCCGCGGCGAAGGCCTACCAGCAGAAGCAGGAGCCCCGTCGCGGGCCCGGCTTCACTCGAGGCGCGGCACCCTCGGCACGAATGCAGGCAGATCGAACGGATGTAGGCGGAAACGCCGCCGTTCCGGCCGACATCCCGGCATCCGTGCCTGCATCCGCGCCGACTGCAGCACCCGCACCCGCACCCGCGTCAGCCCCGCCCCTCTGGGCCGAGGCATCCGATCTTCTCGACGGCCTCTTCGACACCCCTGCGGCCGAGCCGATCGCGGTGACCCTGCAGCTCTCCGCCGCCGAGCACGCGCGGCTGCGCGACCGCGCGGACGCGCAGGGCGTGTCTCTCGAGGACGCTCTGCGCCGCCTGATCTGACCCCGGCGACGTCACCAACCGGCTGCGTCGGCGACGCGCTCGGCCACCTCACGCGGGGTCATGCCGTCGACGTCGATGATGCGGTCGTCGAGCGCGGCCTCGAGCCCGTCGGGTCCGGCGAGGACGGCCTCGAGCTCCCACGGGGAGTCCGC
>JAITUD010000266.1 GCA_031286555.1 Microbacterium sp.
CATGGACGTGGTGCTGGTCGCCGCACGGCGCTGGCACGCCGGCGGCACCGAGGTGACGCTCACGAGCACTCCCGACGATCCCGTCTCCGAAGCCGTCACGGTCGGCCGGCATCCGGCACTCTTCCTGTACGACCCGAGGCCGCTGTGGCGGCTGCTCGGTGAGAAGTGGGATGTCATCGACATCCACGAAGAGCCGTTCGCGCTGAGCACCGCCGAGGTGCTGCTGCTGCGTGCGCTGCGCCGCAATCGCGCGCCGTTCACGCTGTACACCGCGCAGAACCTGCGCAAGAGGTACCCGTTCCCGTTCGGATGGCTGGAGCGCCGCGCACTGCGTGCAGCATCCGGCATCTCGGCCTGCAACCGCGACGCGGCGGCGATCGCCGAGGACAAGGGGTTCCCGGGGCGGGCGCGCGTGATCCCGCTGGGCGTCGAGCAGCGGGAATCCCCGACTGATGAGCGGGCGACGACGGAGCCGGGCGAGACGTCTTCCGTCACCGTCGGCCTCCTCGGCCGGCTCGTGCCGGAGAAGGGCGTCGGGCTCCTGTTGGACGCCCTCGCGCTCGCGCCACGACTGCACGCCCGCATCGCGGGTTCCGGTCCCCTCGCCGCGACGATCGAGACGGATGCCGCGGCCCGTGGCTTCCGCGATCGTGTGACATTCCTCGGCGCGCTGCCTCCTGATGAGGTGCCGGGGTTCTATGCGAGCGTCGACGTGCTGGCCGTGCCGTCGGTGCCGTCACGCAGCTGGACCGAGCAGTTCGGCCGGGTCGCTGTCGAGGCGATGGCCGCCGGCGTCCCGGTGGTCTCGAGTGATGCCGGAGCGCTGCCCGATGTCGTCGGCGGCGCCGGGATCGTCGTGCCGCACGGGGATGCCGCCGCGCTCGCGAACGCGCTGATCGACGCGCACGACCGCCGCGACGAGCTGATCCCCGCGGGTCTGCTGCGGGCGGCCGAGTGCTCGTGGCCCGCGGTCGCCGCCGACTACGAGGACATGTACCGCAGCGCGCTGGCGCCGACGCTGCGGCGAGCTCGGAACTCCGAGAACGTCGAGGTCATCACCGTCGCGTACGGCGCACCGGAGCTGCTCGAGCGAGCCCTGGCCCCGGTCACGGGCCTGCCGGTGACGGTGGTCGACAACTCCTCGATGCCTGAGGTCGCGGCGATCTGCGAACGGCTCGGCGTGCGGTACATCGACTCCGGAGCGAACATCGGGTTCGGGTCGGCGGTGAACCTCGCACTCGCCGATCGGCTCGTGCCCGGCGCCGACGTGCTGCTGCTGAACCCGGACGCGACGATCGACCGCGAAGGCATCGCGGTGCTGCAGCGCGCGCTGCACGACCGCCCCGGGACGGCCAGCGTCGGACCGGTACAGGTCGACGAGCAGGGTCATCCGGCCAGAGTGGAGTGGGTCTTCCCCTCCCCCGGGCGGTGCTGGCTCGAGGCTCTGGGGCTCGCCCGCACCATCCGCGGGCCGAAGTTCGTGATCGGGTCGGTGCTGCTGCTCGACGCCGACGCGCTGGCGGCGGTGGGCGGGTTCGACGAGCGGTTCTTCCTGTACGCCGAGGAGACTGATTGGGCCTTCCGTGCACACCTGCTGGGCTGGAAGCACCGTGCTGTTCCCGCCGTGCAGGCCGTCCACACGGGCGCCGGGACCAGCAGCGACCCGCGCCGGCGGGAGGCCTTCTTCCACGCGTCGCAGGAGCGTTATTACCGCAAGCACTTCGGCGCGGCAGGCTGGGCGGCCGCGCGGGCGGCGCAGTTCTCCGGGGCTCTGCTGCGCAGCATCCTGCTGTCCGGCGAGCGCGGAGCCGAGGCGCGCCGCCGCGCCGCGCTGTACCGCCTGGGTCCGGTGCGCGTCGAGCGCCGTTTCCGGGAGCCGACCTGATGCACATCGTGCAGATCGCGCCGGACATCGGCCCGGGCAGCGGCGTCGCGGGGTCGGCCTGGCGGCTCGGTGTGGAGTTCCAGGCGCTCGGTCACAGCGTCGAGGACTTCACCGCCGAGAGCGCCCGCGTACGCAATCGCCGTTTCCGAGGCGGGCTCGCCCACGGCATCGCGCGCGTCTGGTACGCGATGGAGTTCACGGTTTCGGGAACCCGTGCGGCGCGAAGGTTCCTCGCCGATCGGCCGGATGCGGTGACGATCTGCCACAACGGCGTGATGCTCGGCGATGTCTACGTCAACCACGGAGTGGTCGCCGCGGCCATGCGGGAACGCGGCGACCTGACACGGCGGATGCTGCGCAACCCCGTGCATTCCTTCACCTACCTGCGCGATCGGATGCGGTACCGCAGCGACCGGCATCGAGCCGTGGTCGCGCTGACCGAGGCCGAGGCGGGCGTGCTGAACCGGGTGTACGGAAGGGTGCGCCCCCGGATCGCGGTCATCGGCCATGGCGTCGACCTTGAGCGGTTCCGTCCGCCGACGCCTGCAGAGCGCACAGCCGCGCGGGAACGCCTGCACCTCGATGACGAGCATCGTGTCGCGCTGTTCATCGGGCACGAGTTCGAGCGCAAAGGGCTCGGCCTGACGATCGCGGCGCTGGTCGATGCTCCGACCGTGCTGCTGCTCGTGGTCGGCGGCTTCGCCGCCGCGGTCGAGGAGGCCACGGAGCAGGCTCAGCGCCTCGGCGTGCTCGATCGGGTGCTGTTCGCGGGCCCGCAGAACGACCTAGCCCCCTTCTTCGCGGCATCCGACATGTTCGTGTTTCCGAGCTACTACGAGTCGTTCGGGCTCGTGATCACCGAGGCGCTCGCATCAGGGCTGCCCGTGATCGCCACCGCGACCGGCGTCGCCCCGGAGGTCGTCATCGACGGCGAGACGGGATATCTCGTCGGGCGCGAACCACGAGAGATCGCCGACCGGCTGGAGCAGATCGCCGCCACCGACATCGCAGGGTGGCGGGATGCCTGCCGCGCGATCGTCGCGTCGCGCACCTGGCGCGCGACCGCGGAGAAATACCTCGCTCTGCTCGCCGAGGTCGCCCCGGAACGGGCTGGGACGACGGCATGACTCCGCTGCGGATTCAGCACCTCGTGATCTCGGATCGATTCGCCGGCGTCGAGCAGTTCGTGCTGCGGTTGGCGCAGCAGCAGGCGGATGCCGGCCACGAGGTCCATGTGGCGGGTGGGGACCCGACGCGCATGCGCGCTCCTCTGTCGGCGCACGGCGTGTCCTTCGCG
>JAITUD010000373.1 GCA_031286555.1 Microbacterium sp.
CGTCGCGCGCAGCAGGGTCACCACGATCGCCGCCTGTTCCCGGATGCTGACCAGCGGCGCGTGCAGGTGGTCGAGCCCCACCGAGGGGATCTCCCTCGGGGCGAACGCCAGCAGCGCGAGCGCGCCGAAGTCGTCGGCGCTGAGCGTCCACACCAGCTCGGGCGTCTTCTTGCGGTGCTTCTCCTCGATGGGCACCGCGCGCACGTGCCTGCGCTCCTCGCGCTGCAGGCAGCGCGAGAACCAGGCGGAGACCTCTTTGAAGGCCCGGTACTGCAGCAGTCGCGCGAAGAGCAGATCGCGTGCTTCCAGCAGCGCGACGGACTCGGCGTCGACCAGCTCGCCCTGCGGCAGCAGGCCCGCCACCTTCATGTCGAGCAGGGTCGCCGCGACGACGAGGAACTCGGATGCCTGGTCCAGCTCGTCGTCGCCGTCGAGATCCTTCAGATACGAGATGAACTCGTCGGTGACCTTGCTCAGCGACACCTCGGTGATGTCGAGCTGATGCTGCGAGATGAGGTTCAGCAGCAGGTCGAAGGGTCCGTCGAAGTTCGACAGCGAGACCCGGAAGCCGGATCCCTCGGCATCCTGATTCTGAAAATCCTCAGGCGACGGCGCCACGGGACACAAGCTCCCGCGCCAGTCGCAGGTACGCCTGTGCGGCGGGATGCTCGGGCGCGAACTCGGTGATGGGGACGCCCGACACCGATGCGTCGGGGAACTTCACGGTGCGGCCGATCACGGTCTCGAGCACGTCGTCGCCGAACGCCTCCACGACGCGCTCCAGCACCTCGCGGGAGTGCAGCGTGCGCGGGTCGTACATGGTCGCGAGCACACCGTCGAGCTCGATCGCGGGGTTCAGCCGGTCGCGCACCTTGTCGATCGTCTCGATCAGCAGGGCGACGCCGCGCAGCGCGAAGAACTCGCACTCGAGCGGGATGAGCACGCCGTGCGCGGCGGTGAGGGCGTTCACGGTGAGCAGGCCGAGCGAGGGCTGGCAGTCGATGAGGATGACGTCGTACTCCCCCGCGACCTGGCGCAGCACGCGCGAGAGGATCGTCTCGCGGGCGACCTCGTTGACCAGGTGAACCTCGGCGGCGGACAGGTCGATGTTCGCCGGCAGCACGTCGAGGTCGTCGACGGCGGAGTGCACGATCACCTCGTGCGCGTCGCGCTTGGGATCGAGCAGCAGGTCGTAGATCGTCGGGATGTCGTGGGTCTGGATGCCCAGCCCGGCCGACAGCGCGCCCTGCGGGTCGAAGTCGACCGCGAGAACCTTGCGGCCGTACTCGGCCAGTGCAGCCGCGAGGTTGATCGACGTCGTGGTCTTGCCCACGCCGCCCTTCTGGTTGCACAGCGCGATGATGCGCGCCGGACCGTGCGAGGCGAGGGGTGCCGGGATGTCGAAGCCGTGATAGGGACGACCGGTCGGTCCCATAGGGATGTCGTCCTTGGTCTTCTTCGCCACCGGGTCTCCTGCTCGTCGTGCTCGGTCGATTGTATCGATACGGCTCGGCCCGCTCATCCCGGCGCGCCCAGATCGGTGCGCACGGGGTCAGCGAGCTCGCGGATGCGAGGTCGCGTAGACGTCGCGCAGGGTGTCGACCGAGACATGCGTGTAGATCTGCGTCGTCGCCACCGACGCGTGGCCGAGCAGCTCCTGCACGACGCGCACGTCGGCGCCGCCCTGCAGGAGGTGGGTGGCGAAGGAGTGCCGCAGGGTGTGCGGAGACACCTCTGCCGTGATCTGCGCCCGCTCGGCCGCCGAGCGGATGATCAGCCAGGCGCTCTGCCGCGAGAGCGGCGCGCCGCGCGCGCCGAGGAACAGCCGAGCGGATGCCCGCCCCTTGGCCGCCAGTTCAGGACGCACCCTGGTGAGGTAGGCGTCCACGGCGGAACGCGCATACGAGCCGAGCGGCACGATCCGCTCCTTGTCGCCCTTGCCCCGCAGCCGCAGCACGTCGCCGTGCGCGAGGTCGTCGACGTCGAGCGAGACGGCCTCCGAGATGCGGGCACCGGTCGCGTAGAGCAGCTCCAGCAGCGCGCGATCCCTGAGGCCGCGCGGTTCATCGCCGCACGGCGCACCCAGCAGCCGCTCGACCTGGTCGATGGTGAGCGCCTTGGGCAGGCGCCGCGGCATCTTCGGCGGGCGGATGCGGCCGGTCGGGTCGTCGGCCTCGATCTCCTCGCGCGCCAGGTAGCGGTGCCAGCTGCGCACCGAGGACTGCAGCCGCGCCAGGCTCGTCGCGGCCGGCGGCGGCTCCGCGCCGGCACGGTCGGCGACGAACGCCTGCACGACGGCGGGAGTGATCTCGGCGGTGTCGCCGATGCCCTGCTCCCCCAGCCACTCCCGGTAGCCGCCCAGGTCGCGCCGGTACGCGGCGACCGTATGCTCTGACAGGCCGCGCTCGATCGTGACGTGCCGCAGGTACGTGTCGATCGCGCGGTCGAGCTGCACGGCTACTGCCCGGCGGATTCCTGCCGGCGCAGCATCCGCTCGGCCGCGAGCACGCCGATCTGCAGGATGCCGTTGTGCATCCGGCCGGCGAGCACCGCATCTGCGGCTTCCGACAGCGGAACCCAGGCGACGCGGATGTCGGCCTCCTCGTCCTCGCGTTCGTGCGCCTGCGCGGCCCGCGCGACGCCGGTGGCGAGGAAGACGTGGATCATCTCGTCGTTGCCGCCCGGCGTGGTCCAGGACGACACCAAGTGCTGCCAGTTCTCCGCCGTGAGGTCGGCCTCCTCAGCGAGCTCGCGCTGCGCGGCAGCGAGGGGCTCCTCGCCCGCGACGTCGAGCAGGCCGGCGGGCAGCTCCCAGTCGCGGTGCCGGATGGGATGCCGGTACTGCTGGATCAGCAGCACACGGCCCTCGTCGTCGAGCGCGACGACAGCCACGGCGCCGGTGTGTGCGACGTACTGCCGCACGATCTCACCGTCGCCGTACCGCACCC
>JAITUD010000432.1 GCA_031286555.1 Microbacterium sp.
ACCGCGGGCGAGTACGCCGCGGCCTTCGGGCTCGAGGTTCTCGAGGAGCCTCTGCTCTACGCAGCATCCGCTCGGTCGATCCTGCAGCTCGCGTCCGGCCTGCCGGACGACTGCGCAGCGGGGATGCTGGTGGGCCACAACCCCGGGATGAGTGATGCCTTGGGCGAGCTCACCGGCGAGTTCGTCGAGCTGCCGACCTGCGCGGTCGTCGAGTGCACGGTCGAGGTGGACTCGTGGGCGGAGCTGATCGAGGGGTCGGGACGCCTGGTCCGCGTGCGCACGCCAGGAGACTGACCGTCAGGCGGGCAGCATCCGCCGGATCGCGGAGTCGCAGGATGCCATCGCCGTCTCGAGCGGGAAGTGCCCGGCGGCGGCGAGTGTGCCGAGTCCGTGCACGAGCCCCCAGGTCGCGGTCACGTCGTCCTCGGTGAGCCCCACGGCGATGACGGCGCCGCCGAGCAGCGACTCGAGCTCGTCGATGAGCGGCGCCATCGTCGCGGTCGGAGATCCGGGGATGCAGACCGCCGGGTCGTAGACGACGTCGAAGGCGTTCGGGCGCTCGACGGCGAAGCGGATGTAAGCCTGTCCCCCGGCGATGAGCGCGGCGACCGGGTCGGGGCTGCTCTCGAGCGCGACGCGCACCGCGGCGACGAGGTCGGCCATGCTGCGCTCGGCGAGCGTCTTCAGCAGTCCGCGGCGGTCGGCGAAGTGGTGATACGGCGCGTTGTGGCTCACGTCGGCCGCGCGCGCGACCTCGCGCAGGCTGATCTCCTGTGCGGGCTTCTCGGCGAGCAGCTGCATCGCGGCCGTCTCGAGCGCGTGCGCGAGATCGCCGTGGTGATAGCCGGAACGGGAACTTGACACGAGCAACATTGTTTCCTATCTTGACAGTGTCCACCAAATAGACACTGTCAAGATAGGAGCATCCGATGCACACTGCACTCGTCATCGACGGCCACCCCGACTCCCAGTCGCTCACCGCCGAGCTCGCCCGGCGCTACGCCGCCGCACACGGCGATGCGCGGCTGCTCGCCCTGCGCGACCTCGACTTCGACCCGCACCTGCGGTTCGGCTACCGCGAGCGGATGCTGCTCGAACCCGACCTCGAAGACGCGAAAGCTGCCCTGCACGAGGCGGCGAACGTCGTCATCGCCACGCCGCTGTGGTGGGGCTCCGTGCCCGCCGTGCTGAAGGGCTTCTTCGACCGCGCTCTGCTCCCGCAGCAGGAGTACCGCTACTCGCCCGCCGGCCTGCCGGTCGGGATGGTGGGTGCCGACCGCGGCCGTCTGCTGCTGCTCGCCGACACCCCGTGGTTCTTCGCACCGATCACCGGTCTGCCCGCGCAGACGCAGGTCGCGCGGAACACGATGAAGCTGTGCGGCATCCGCTCGGTGAAGACGCACCGGATGCTGGGCGTGAAGACCGCGTCCGCCGCGAAGATCGAGGGCTGGCTGGAGCGCGCCTCGCGCCTCGGCGCCGCCGACGGGGCCAGGGACCGGCAGGGCGCTTCCGCACCTGCCCAGCCCGTCGCGGTCGGCGTCTGAGGAGCGCCTCAGAGCGTGGCGCGGTACTCGTCCCAGGCGGCTCCGAGCCGCCGGATGCCCTCGGTCAGTACCTCGTCGGGCGCCGTGAACGGGATCCGGATGTGGTCGTCCGGCGACGGGGCTGCGGCGAACTCCCCGCTGCCGGCGACCGACACTCCGTGCACCGCGGCGACCCGGGCGAGGGCGTCGGCGGAGCCGGCCGGCATCCGGGTCCACAGCGACAGACCGCCGCGCGGCGGTGTGAAGGTCCAGTCCGGCAGGTGCTCGGCCATCAGTGCGAGCAGCAGGGCGAGCCGGGCCTGGTGGGTGTGCGCGACCTCGCGCCGCAGCTCGTTCGCATGCGCGAGCAGGTCGATCGCGAGCAGCTGGGCAGGCACGCTCGTGGACTGATCGGCCAGCTGACGGGCACCGCGCAGCCGACGCACGAGCACGGGGTCAGCACGCAGCCAGCCGATGCGCAGCCCCGCCCAGACCCACTTCGACACCGACTCCACGACGATCACCGGAGCATCCGGCCGCTCGGCGGCGAGCGGCGGCGGCACGACTCCGTCGAAGGCGATCCCCGCGACCACGCGATCCTCGATGACCGGCACGCCGTACTCGGCGGCGAGCTCGGCCACCCTCCGGCGAGCAGCCGCCGGCAGCCGCGTTCCGGTCGGGTTCTGGTGGTGCGGGTTCAGCGCCACCAGCGCCGGACGCATCCGCGCCATCGCCACCTCGAGCGCCACCACGTCGAGCCCGTCGTCGCCCATCGGGATGCCGTGCACCACCCCGCCGCGCAGGCGGACTGTGTCGGTGACGCCAGGCCAGGTGACCTCCTCGGCGAGCACGACGTCTCCCGGTTCGATGAGGGCGTGGATGACCAGGCTGATCGCCTGCTGCGCGCCGTGGGTGACGAGGATCTGCTCGGACGTGGTCGGCGCCCCCTCGGCCGTGTACAGCCCGGCGATCAGCTCCCGCAGCAGGGGCAGCCCTGCGGGATCCGTCTCGGGCAGCAGCGCCAGCGCGAGGTCGGGCTGATGCTCGCGGATCAGACGCACCCCGAGTTCGGGGATCTGCGGCACCGTGCGGAGCAGGTCGATCGCGTTCGGCAGTGCGGAGAACAGCGCCTCGCCGCGGGCGGCCCGCCCCGGCTGCGACACCGCAGTCCCGGCGATGCGGGTGCCGCTGCCCTGGCGACGCTCGACCGCACCGCGCTCGGCGAGATCGGCATAGGCCGCGACCACCGTGCCGCGCGACACCGCGACGGCTGCGGCGAGCGCGCGCTCCGCCGGAAGCCTGTCGCCCGGGCGCAGCTCGCCGGTGTCGACAAGGGCGCGGATGCGAGCCGACAACTGGGCCGAGAGAGTGCCGTCACCCTGCGACCAGCGCCCCAGCCGCGCTGCGAGCGCCGTGGAGTCCACGCTGGCCGTTCGCTGGTCCACCAGCCGCGGATTGGCCCTGTCATCGGTGCTCATACCGTCACATTCTGGTCCAATGAGACACGACAACACCACCAGCGGACCGCTTTCCGGTCGCTTCACGCCCAATTGGACCATCGCCGACGTGCTCGATCACTACGCCGTGCACGATGCTCTTCCCGCCGGACTCGAGCCGGATCTGCTCCGCCGGATCGACGAGGCGCTCACCCCCGGCGTCCAGTGGCACCACCAGGCCCGCGCCGAGGCGCTCATCCGCTCCCTGGTCATGCAGGTGCACGAGGAGCCTGCGAAGGGCGGCATCCGGATCAGCCGGCTGCTGGATGGCACGCACTCCGGTCGCGCTTCGTCCCGCAATGCGCCGGCCTTTCCGCGACGGACTGCGACCAGGGCGGAGAAGGCGCGCGCGTAGCGCGACGAAGCGCGACCCGAACGGAGGGCGCGAGGGTCAGGCCATCGCGGCCGCGGCGGCCTCGTCCTCGGTCGTGGCGACCAGCTGGCCGCAGGCCCCGTCGATCTCCTTGCCGCGGGTGTCGCGCAGGGTCGTCGGGATGCCGGCGTCGTTGAGACGGCGCACGAACTC
>JAITUD010000504.1 GCA_031286555.1 Microbacterium sp.
GGGGGTGCGGAGCCGCCGGCCCCGCACCCCCCTCGTTCGCTTGACTCAGCGGGAGCCGGGCACCGAGACGGTGATCGGCGTCGTCGACACCTTCTCGCCGGCCACCGACACCTCGAGCGGAGCGGGGTAGTCACCTGCCGTCGACACCTTGCGCCGCGTCTCACCGCTGTAGATCGGGTTCAGAGTCATCGCGGCGATATCGGTGGTGCCGTCCGCGGTGAGCGGAACATCCGCCGTGGTCCCGTCGGCCCAGACGATTCGGGCCGTGATCTCGCCGTTCTTCGTCGCCGGAGCCGCGACGCGCCATTTCAACGTGACCGTGGCCTGGGCGTTCGACCCCGGCGCGGAGTTCAGCGCGTTCGAGACGGTCACCCGCGGTGCCGCGGACACCGTCCAGTCGACTGTGGCGGTCGGGAAGAAGTTCACGCCCTGCACGGCCAGGCGCGGACCGCTGTCGGCCACCCGCTGCAGGAATTCCGCGGTGTTCTTGCCGGCCTGCGGTGTCCAGCCGGTCTCGGCGACCGCCAGCAGACGGGGAAACGCGTAGAACTGCATCTGGTCGACGCCGCGGATGAACTCGCCCCAGACCGCGCCCTCGACGCCGAGCACGTCCTCCTCGCCGACGCCGGCGATGAACGTGGCGGGGTTCCAGCTGTAGGCGTTCTCGAGCGTGCATGCCGTCCCGCACGCCCAGGTGCCGCCGAGCGGCTGGCGGCCGTCCTGCTTCTGCGGAAGGTACGCCTTGTTCGCAGGGGAGAGGATCACCTTGGCGCCCTGATCCTTCACCGCGGCGGCGGTCGGGGCAGTGCCGCCGGTCCAGTACTGCACGACGGCGTCGTCCTGCGGCAGATCGGTGCCGGCGTACTCGTTCCAGCCCACCACCGTCTTGCCAAGGTCGGCGACCTGTGCGTTCGCGAAGGCGACCATCTTCAGGTAGGCGTCGTGGCTCGTGGTGTGCGCCTCGTCGCCACCGATGTGCAGGTACTGCCCCGGCGTGAGCTCAGCGACCTGACGCAGCACGGTTCTGATGAACTCGTACGTCGCGTCGTTCTCGGAGTCGAGTGTCGATCGCCCGACATCGCCCGTGCCCTGGTGGGGAGCGGTGTCGCTGCCCGGCTCCGGCTTGGGAAACGAACCCGCGGAGTTCAACTGCGGGATGGCGTGCAGTGCGGCGTTGGTGTGGCCGGGGAGGTCGATCTCGGGGATCACCGTCATCCCGTTGCGCGCGGCGTAGTCGACGATGCTTCGGTAGTCGTCTTTCGTGTAGAAGCCGGTGTGCCCGAGCTCGGTGCCCATCAGCTGACCCGCCGCGTTGTAGGTCATCGCCGTGGACCCGCTCACTTCGGTGAGCAGACCGTAGTCGATCCCGGACGGATTCTCGGCGGGGGTGTCCATCGCGAGACGCCAGCCCTGGTCGTCCGTGAGGTGCAGGTGCAGGCGGTTCAGCTTCAGCGGGGCAGCCGAGTCGATGATCCGCTTGATCTCGTCGACCGTGTAGAAGCTGCGTGCCGTGTCGACCATGAGGCCGCGGTGCGCGAAGCGCGGATAGTCCTCGATCGCGACGTAGGGCATGGTCCAAGCGACGTCCGTCCTCGTGCCCGACTCCGCCCAAGCGGGCAGCAGCTGGCGCAGGGTCTGTACGCCGTTGAGCGCGCCGGCCGCGGTGTCCGCGCCGATGCGGACGCCGTCCGCGTCGACATCGAGCACATAGCCCTCGTCCGCGTGTCCGGCCGGGGCGAGGCCCTCGGCGACGTCGATCTCGATCGCAGACTCGACTGCAGGATCGGATGCCACCACCGGCAGTTTGTATCCGGTGGACGGGTGCAGCACGTCGCGGAGCGCCTGAGCCGCCCCGCGGGCGGCGCCGCTCGCTTCGATCCGTGCGTCGGAGGGCAGCGTGAAGGCGCCGTCCCCACGCTGCACGTCGACGGGCTGCGGCACCAGCGGCAGCTGTCGGGCGGGCTCGGGCTTCGGCGCGTTCCACACGCGCATCTCCGAGATCGAGTAGCCGTACTGGGACCAGCGCTGCGCACCCTGCATCCGTACGAACGAGACCGGCTGATCGGTGTCGATGACGATCTCGTCCGTGCGGGGGCACGTGGTCTGCCCGGTGCGCTCGGCGACGGTCTTCCAGGTCGTGCCGTCGACCGAGGTCTGCAGGGAGAAGGCGCGTGCGCAGGCGTTCGGCCAGTCGATCTCGACCGAGTGCACGGGCGACGGCTTCGCCAGCGCGAGCTGCAGCCAGCTGTCGTCGACGTACTTCGAGGACCAGCGCGTGGACGGGTCGCCGTCGTTGACGAGCGCAGGTGCGAAGCGGTCCTGGTCCAGTTCCGTGGAGGATGCCGTGGCGACGGCGTCACGCGCGACGTCGACGCCCTCGGGAGCGGAGGCGTTGAGCGAAGCAGGGGGTTGCGAGGGCGTGGCGGATGTCAGGGCTGCGGCGCCGGGAGCGGCCAGGAGGGCCACGGAGACTGCAGCCGCGATCGTCACGGGCAGGGGGCGTATACGGATCATTGCTTCTCCTCATCGAGACGGGAACGTACGCGTGGCCAGCATCGGACGGCATCTTTTTTCCGTCAATCCACCGATGAAAATCGGCCGCAAATCGGGTCGGAACGTTTCGTGAACGCAACCATTGACGAATTTGTAAACCGTCCGTATGGTACGAGGCACCACATGTTTGCGGAAACATCCAGCGAAGGTGACTCGATGATGAGAACTCCGAAGTACGTCCGACGACTGTCAGCCGGTGGGGCGGTGGTCGTCACAGGCCTCGCACTCTTCCTCGCCGCACCGGGATCTCCGGCCGTCGGCGCGGCAGCTCCCGCCGCTGCCGAAGGCACGAACGTCGCGCTGGCCTCCGCCGGTGGCACGGTGACCGCCACCGGACAGGAGGTTGCGGGGCAGTGGGGCCCTGCGCTCGTCATCGACGGCATCAAGAACCCCGGCGCCGCGTCGCGGGACCAGTCGCGCTGGTCGTCCAACACGGCCGATGACGCGTCCGTGACCGTCGAGCTCGCGAAGCCCACGGTGATCGACCACATCGCCATCGAATGGGAGGCCGCCTGCGCGGCGAAGTACAAGCTGCAGGTCTCCACCGACGGCACGACCTTCGTCGACGCGACCGGCGTGATCGCCCCGGTGTGCGGCACTCGCGACGTGCAGAAGATCACCGCCGCGGATGCCGGCATCGCATACCGCTTCGTGCGGATGCAGAGCATCGAGCGCACGCCGATCGGCGGGCAGAAGTACGGCGTCTCGCTGTGGGAGTTCGAGGTGTGGGACGGCGCCGAACCCGTCGTCGTGACCTCGCGCGCGGACTCTCTCGTGCCGCTTCCCGTGAACGTCGCCGTCGACGACGATGCTGCGCCGTTCACGCTCGACCGTGACGCGCGCATCGTCGCACCGGCATCCCTCGCGCACAGCGCGAAGTTCTTCGCGAAGCTGGTGCGCGGCTCCACCGGCTTCGATGTGCCGGTCGTCGACAGCGGCGCCCGCGATGGCGACATCGTCTTCGCTCAGGGCGAGGTCCAGGGCTTCGCCGGCAAGGACGAGGCCTACGCACTGGACACGAGCGCGAAGGCGATCACTCTCACCGCACCGACCGATCAGGGCGCCTTCAACGGCGTGCAGACGCTGCGGCAACTGTTCCCGGCCTTCATCGAGTCCGACACCGTCGTGCAGGCGGACTGGACCGCACCGGCCGTGAAGATCACCGATGCGCCACGGTTCTCGCACCGCGGGTCGATGCTCGACGTCGCCCGGTCGTTCCTCACCGTCGACGAGGTCAAGGCGTACCTCGACTCGATGGCGGCGTTCAAGCTCGACACGCTGCACTTCCACCTCGCGGATGACCAGGGCTGGCGACTCGAGATCACCAACGACGGCAAGGCCGCCGGCGACACGATCGACTACTCGCTGCTGACCTCGCGCTCCGGCGCGACCGCGATGACCCAGCAGGGGTTCAAGAACGAGCTGGGCCGCACCGGCTACTACACGCAGGCGCAGTACAAGGACATCGTCGCCTACGCAGCCGCGCTGCACATCACGGTCATCCCTGAGATCGACACCCCCTCGCACACCAACGCGGCGCTGCACGCGATCCCCGAGCTGAACACCGCGAACTCGCGCCCCGGCGTCGACGAAAGCGGCCGGGTGCCCGCCAACGGCACCGGCAACGTCGGCTACTCGACGATGGATGCGAACTCGGATGCCACCTGGGTGTTCCTCGAGCACGTGCTGAAGCAGCTGGTCGCGCTGACCCCCGGTGAGTACGTCCACGTCGGCGGCGACGAGTCGCACGTCACCCCGCACGACGACTACGTCACCTTCATCACCAAGTCGGTGCAGCTCGTGCACAGCCTCGGAAAGAAGATGATGGGCTGGAACGAGGCATCCGTCGGCGGCGTGCAGACCGATGACGCGATCCAGTACTGGGTCGGCGGCACCGCGGACACCCTCGACGCCGTGAAGAACAAGGGCGCGAAGCTGGTGCTCTCCCGGAGCAACAGCGCGTACCTCGACATGAAGTACAACAGCAAGACGCCGATCGGCCTGACCTGGGCCGGCATCGGCGACTTCCCGGCGTACTACAACTGGGATCCGGCGGGCGTGGTCACGGACGGCGGACAGAAGCTGCCGGACGAGTACATCCTCGGCGTCGAGGGGCCGATGTGGGCCGAGACGATCCGTGGCGGCGAGCAGGCGGAGTTCCTGGGCTTCCCGCGCGTGATCTCGCACGCGGAGATCGGCTGGACCCCGCAGGCGCAGCGCGACGTCACCGACTTCACCACGCGGATGGCCTCGGTCGGCGAGCGGCTGCTCGCGATGAACACGAACTTCTACGACGGCGCCGCAACGAAGTGGGAGTGGTCCGCGGCCGGGATGCCCGTCGACGTCTCTCCGGGTCACGACGTGTCGCTCTCCGTGGCGAAGGTCGCGGCTCCGGGGACGAAGGCCGATCAGGGCGGCACCGGGATCGCTGTGGACGCCGTCGATGATGCCGACGGCGTCAGCGCCTCCACGCTGCAGGGCACGGTCACCGCGACCGTCGACTGGGGCGACGGCAGCGAGCCGACGGCGGCGACATTCCGCACCTCCGAGGCGCGCAACTCCCTGCGCGCAGCCGGGCTCTACGAGGTGCGTGGACAGCACGCCTATGCGGCGGCCGGTACTTACAAGGGCACGGTGAGGTTCTCGGACGGCACCTCGGCGGCGTTCACGTCCACCGTCGCAGCCGGCACGCCCGATCCCTCCGATCCCGCGCCGTGGGACTCCTCCGTGACGCCGAAGATCGACGTCGCGCCGAAGGTGGATGCCGGTGATCGGCTGCACGGAGCGCTGAGCGGCTTCGAGCCCGGGTCGTATGTGGAGATCTCGATCGGCGACCGCGTGCTCGGAACGGTCCGCCCCGACGCGAAGGGCGAGTTCGCCCTGTCGCTTCCGGTCGTCGCCGAGACCTACAGCGGGACGTACCCGGTGATCGCGAAGGTCGGTGAGCGCACGGCATCCGACGAGGTCGTCGTCTCGTCGCACCTGGTGCCGCTGCAGAACCGGATCGACACCGCGAAGCTGTCCCTGGTCGGCGTCGACTCCGAGGAGACCGTCGGCGAGAAGGCCGGCGGGGCGAACGCGATCGACGGCGACCCCGCCACCTTCTGGCACACCCAGTGGCAGGGTGCGAGCCCCGCCTACCCGCACTGGATCACGATCGACCTCGGCGCCGAGTACGACGTCACCGGGTTCGGGTACACCCAGCGCGGCGGCCAGGCGAACGGCCGAATGAAGGACTACGAGGTGTACGTGAGTGATTCGCCGGACGAGTTCGGCGAGCCCGTGCAGACCGGATCGTTCCTCGACATCAACCGCGAGCAGGTGTTCGAGTTCGCCGCTCCGGCACGCGGACGCTACCTGAAGCTGGTCGGCACCTCGTCGATCAACGGCAACGCGTTCGGCGGTGCTGCCGAGATCAGCATCGGGGGCGTCGAGCCGGGTACGGCGGAGCCGATGCTCACGCTCGGGGCGACGGAGATCGCCTCCGGCGCATCGCTGCCGCTCGCGGCATCCGGTCTCGCGAGTGACACGGTGACGACCGTGCAGCTGATCCAGGTCGCGGCGCCCAGGGGCGCGAAGCCGGCGAAGCCGGTGACCCTGGCGGACGGGGTGAAGACCGACGCCGACGGACAGCTCGACATCGAGGTGACCGTTCCGCGGAAGGTCAAGGGCGGTGACTACCTCGTGGTCGTCACCCAGGTGGTAGACGGGAAGACCACCGAGCTCCGCGCGGATCTGATCGTGAAGCCGAAGAACGCCAAGGACTGACCTCGTGACATGAGAGGCGGGGGGGGGGGGGGATAAGAACGCCCCGCCCGGGCCCACCCCCCCCCGGGGGGCCGCGGGGCGGCGGGGGGGAGGGGGTGGCGC
>JAITUD010000077.1 GCA_031286555.1 Microbacterium sp.
TCCGCGGTGGCGGCATCCGTCACGTCGAGCGTGAAGATCGCGCGCGACGCGATCTGCGTCGTGCTGCCGTAGGCGATGTCCTTCAACGTCGGATCGCCCGCGCGCAGGGTGACACCTGCCGTGGCATCCGTCAGGCGGAACGCCTTCGCGCTGTCGGCCGACAGATCCATCGACACCGTCGGCGTGACCGAACCCGAGTTGCCGGTGATCACCGGGAATCGCGAGTCGGACGTGTAGCCGGCGATCGGCATCTCCTCGCGGTTCAGGTTCTTGTACGCCCAGTTGTCGTAGAAGCCCGGGTTCGAGTTGTACGGGATCGACTGGAACGCGGCGGTGTTCGTCGTGGAGGGGGTGCCGGGTCCGCCGTCCTCGTAGATGCCCATCACGATGCGGATGCGGCGGTCGAGAGGCAGCCCAGCCTCGAGCAGCGCCTTCGCCGCCACCAGCGTCGCCAGCGTCGGGCCGCTGTCGTCCTGGATGCCGGTGCCGTAGATCCAGCCGTCCTGCACATACGGCGAGTGGTAGGCGCCCGCCGTGCCGAGGTTGCCGTCGGCGTCGCGCCATCTCTCCAGCTGTGCGGGCGTCACAGCGGATGTCGGGGAGTCGAGATGGCTCAGCGCCATGACCATCTCCGGAGCCTCCGGATCGCCGATCTCGACGTAGACGTACTTGTCGGGCTGGCGCTGCACGACGACGGGGAACCCGAGATCCTTCGCCAGCTTCACCACCCACGCGAGCTTGGCGACCTTGCGGTCGTACTCGTTGCGGTTCGCCTCGTTGTTGGTCACCGGGAACGGATACGAGGTCGCCGCGGTGCCGCCGCGCGAGATCGAGTCGTAGCTCGAGCCGTCGAGCATCGCGCCCATCAGCGTGAGCGGGTCGTAGCTCCCGTCGCCCGCCCGCGCGCTGTCGACGCGGCCGGCGAGCTCCTCCACCTCGGCGTGGACCTTCGTGCGCTCGGCGTCGCTGACCGACAGGTCGTAGGTGACACTCGGTTCGAAGCGCTCCTCGGCGGAACTGCTCGTGGTGGCGTTGCCGGCGACGCCCAGCGACAGCAGCATTGTGGTGCTGACGGCTATGGCGAGGGGTTTCTTCCGCATCGGTCGGGGCTCCTTGAATCGTCAAGGACGTCGGATGAACTTCCCCAGAGAACGTCGGACATCATTGTCTTCGGTGGTTGGCCGCCAGCCTTTCAGGGAATCCACAGGGTGTCAACGAATCGATACGCTGTGCGTGTGGGGGAACGCATCGTCATCAGCGCCGTCGGGGTCAGCGTCGAGATCGACATGGCCGAGCTCGCCGACGGCGACCGTGAGCAGGTCGCAGAGGCATGGCGCGACGCGCGCCTGCCCGACGGGCGCCACGTCGACGTGACGGTTCGGGTCGCGGCATCCGACGACGCCGAGCGGATGCTGTCGGACCTGTCGACCCGCGTCACCCTCGCCGCCCTCGAGCACCGCAAGGGTGACCTGTGGATGCTGCACGCGGCCGGCCTCGCCGACGAACGCGGACACGTCGTCGTGCTCGCCGCGCCCTCGGGAACGGGTAAGACCACGGCCGCTCGACACCTGTCCGCCCACTACGCGTATGTCAGCGATGAGACCGTCGGCATCGACTCCCAGGGCGGCATCGTCGCCTATCGCAAGCCGCTCTCGGTCATCCAGCCCGACCGCGTGCACAAGGAGCAGATCCCGCCCTCGCAGTTCGAGGGCGGCGAGTGGCCCGCGAAGCCGCTGCGTCTCTCGGCGCTGGCCGTGCTCGAACGCGACCCCGAGGCACCCGAGACCCCTGAGGTCACTCCGCTGTCGACGGCGGAGGCGCTCGAGAAGCTGGGGCCGCAGTCGAGCTACCTCTGCGACCTGCGCGACGCCCTGCACCTGCTCGAGGCGCTGCTGAGAGCGACTGGCGGCGCCGTGCGCATCCGATATCGCGAGGCATCCTCGCTCGATGACGCCGTCGCGTCGCTGCTCGACCGTGAGCCGCCCTTCGACCCGGTCGTTCCGACCGTCTCCGCACCGGCACCCGGTCGCGCGACGGAAGCGGGGGAGCGGTTCTACCGTGGCGCAGTCGTCGACGCCCTGGAACTGCCCGACGACGGGCGCATCGCCGTGCTGCAGCGCTCCAGCACAGGCGGGCGGCTGAGCGTGCTCGACGGCATCGCCCCCACCATCTGGCGCGCCGCCAACGGTACGACTTTCGACGAGCTCGTCACCGCCGTCACCGACGTCGTGGGCGAACCGCCGGAAGGCGCGGATGCCGCAGCGCTGGTGCGCGTGGCCGTCGACGAGCTGCGCTCGAGCGGGATGCTCACAGTCGAGCCCGGCTGGCGGCTGGACCCGCGCGTGGCGTGGACCGACGGGGATGGTCGGACCGTCGTGCTCGGGCTGGCGGATCCGCAGGCGCAGCCGCTCGCGCTGGAAGGCTCCGCGCACGCCGTGTGGGAAGTGCTCGCAGCCCGTGGGGCGATCGTGCAGGGGGAGCTGCTGCGCGAGGTCGCCGAAGGCTTCGACGCCGAACCTGCGGAGATCGAGGCGGATGTCGTCGCGCTGCTGGAAGGGCTGCGGGAGAAGCGGGTCGTCGAGTACTGCTGACGTCCTTCGTCTCGTCGCTGCGCTCCTCGCTCAGGATCCGGGGAGGCGGCGCTCCTCGCTCAGGAGGCGGGGAAGTGGGGCTCCTCGCTCAGGATGCGGGGACCCCGGGCCCTGAGCGAGCGCAGCGAGACGAAGGGCGCAGGCCTCAGTGCGCGGTGTGCGTGGGGGCCGGCGCGGCCTCGGGCATCGAGCCGCGCTCGCCGGTGGGCTCGGTGTGGGAGCCGTAGCGCTCGTACGCGCCGTAGTACTCCTTGCCGTAGTACGC
>JAITUD010000106.1 GCA_031286555.1 Microbacterium sp.
GTGTCCTCGAGGTCGGGGTTCCAGACCGGCTTCGGTGTGGCGTTGCGGGGCTGGATCTTCGCGCCGAACAGGCCCACCACGGCCGAGCCGTGCGTGCCGTCGACCTGGAACTCGACCAGTTCGTCGCGGTTCACGCGCACGGTCCAGGAGGAGTTGATCTCGGCGACGATGCCGCCCTCCAGCTCGAAGATGCCGTATGCGGCGTCCTCAGCGGTGGCGGTGTAGTGCTCGCCCTTCTCGTCCCAGCGGTCGGCGATGTGCACGGCGGCCTGGGCGTAGACGCTCTTGACCTCGCCGAACAGGTTCTCCAGCACGTAGTTCCAGTGCGGGAACATGTCGGTGATGATGCCGCCGCCGTCCTCGGTGCGGTAGTTCCAGCTGGGGCGCTGCGCGGGCTGCCAGTCGCCCTCGAAGACCCAGTACCCGAACTCGCCGCGCACGGAGAGGATGCGGCCGAAGAAGCCCGAGTCGATGAGGCGCTTCAGCTTCTGCAGGCCTGGCAGGTAGAGCTTGTCGTGCACGACACCGGTCTTCACACCGGCCGCGTCGGCCAGGCGAGCCAGCTCGACGGCCTCGTCCAGCGACTCGGCGGTGGGCTTCTCGGTGTAGATCGCCTTGCCGGCCGCGATCGCCTTGCGGATGGCGGTGGCGCGAGCCTTGGTGACGAGGAAGTCGGCGTAGATCTCCCACTGCGGGTCGGCCAGCGCGGCGTCGAGATCGGTGGTCCAGTCCTCGATGCCGTGCTCCGCGGCGATCTCGGCGAGCTTGGCCTCGCTGCGTCCGACGAGGATCGGCTTGACGGTCACCTTCGTGCCGTCCGCGAGCTCGATGCCGCCCTGGTCGCGGATCGCGAGGATCGAGCGCACCAGGTGCTGCCGGTAGCCCATGCGTCCGGAGACGCCGTTCATGATGATGCCGATCTCGCGAGTCGCCATGGTGGTCCGTTCTGTCGAAGTCGTGCGCAGCGTCGGGATGACTGGGTAAGCGCTTTCCCATTATGAAACCAGGTTCCCGACGCGAGTGCAAGCCTCGACTTCAGACCAGAGCGGGTGCCGGGACGACCTCAGTCCGGGCCGAGCGGCGCCCTGCCGGATCGAGCGAGGTCAGGAGCAGGCCGACGACCGTCCAGCATCCGAGCAGCAGCCACGGGAACGAGATATCCGCGTCGGGGAAGTACGACAGGTCGCGCAGCAGCGTGGCGCCGGCGCCCGGCGGCATCCACTGGCCGATCGTGCCCCACGGATCGAGCAGGAACTCGACCGGCACGTTCGCCGCCGACAGCGGGTTCGCGAACAGGATCATCGACACCGCACCGAGCGCGATGCCGGGGCGGCCCAACAGCCCCGAGAGCGCGGTCACGGTCGACGCGATCGCAGCGATCGTGAGGGCGATGGCGGCGGCATTCGCCCAGAAGTCCCCCAGCAGCGCACCGATCCAGGTCTGCAGGATGCCGGTGAGCACGAGCCCGGCTGACGCCGAGTACACGAGCACGCCCGCGATCCTGCGCCAGGCGCCGGCGACCGTGAGCGACAGCAGCACGCCGCCGAGGACGCCGCCGATGACCATCGGGAACAGCGAGACGGTCAGGCCGATGCCCTGTGCATCCGAGTCGGCGTACGGCGCGAGATCGGTGACCACGACGGTCACGGTCGGGATCTCGAAGGCGCCGGGGGCCTGCGGCAGCTGCGGCTTCTGGCCGGCCATCGCCGCCTTGAGCGCCTCCCCCATCGCGGTCTGCAGCTGCTGAACGCCCTGCTCGACCTGGGTGCGGATCTGCGTGTCGATCTGCTTCTGCAGCTGCGCCGCCAGCCCGTCGAGGACGCCGGCGACCTGCGAGCTCGCGGCGGTCGCCTTGAGCACCTCCGGCGCGTCGGTCGGAGCGTCGCCGAGCACGATCGCGCCATAGGCCTCGCGGTGCTCGATCGCTGAGACAGCCGCGTCGCGATCGTCGTAGCGGATCAGGTCCACTGCCCCGTCGGCCTTCTCGCCGACGGCCTTCTCGATCTGCGCGACCGAGGCGTCCGGCCCGACGATCCCGACCGGCAGATCCTTCGCGGACGCGGTGAGCGCCGGCCAGGCGAAGGCGAGCAGGATGCCGCCGACGATCAGCGAGAGCCCGACACCGAGGGCGATCGCGCGCACCCAGGGGGTGCGGGACGGAGCGGATGCCGTGGACATGATTCCTCCTAAAAACGAATGTTCGTTCTTTTTATGATGCGCCTCCTGTCCTAGGCTTGTCAACGGAGGTCGGGATGCCGAAGATCAGCGACAGCAGACGCGAGGAACGACGCCGGTCGATCCTCGAAGCCGCGCTGCGATGCTTCATCCGCACCGGGTACCAGCAGACCTCGATGGCCGACATCATCGCCGAGTCCGGGCTGTCCACCGGCGCGATCTACAGCTACTTCCCCAGCAAGCGAGAGCTCATCCGCGGCGTCGCCGCGCTCGTGATCGGCGACCGTCAGATCGAGCTCGCCAGCGCCGCTTCCGCGCACCCGGTCGGCCCGGCCGAGATCGCGACCCTGCTCATCGAGGGCGTGCGCGCGCACGCCCCGGTGCAGGCGCTCGTGCAGGTGTGGTCCGAGGCGACCGTCGACCCCGAGCTGCGCGGGCTCATCCAGGAGACCATCGGCGGCATGCGCGAGACGATCGCCGGCGCGCTCGAGCCGTGGGCGCGGGCGCATCCGGCTCAGCTGCCGGACGGCGCCGATCCTGCGGAATGGGCGCGCGAGGTGACCCCCGTCGTTCTCGCACTGATCCCCGGCTTCGCCCTGCAGCGCACGATGTTCGACGACTTCGACGAGGAGCGCTACCTCGCGGGCATCGGGGTCCTGCTGCCTTGACGCGTGCGGGCGTCAGCGTCCGAGCGCGTCGAGCAGGTCGGCGAACAGATCGAGGTCGGCGGCGGACCAGGCGCGCAACCGCTCGCCGATGCGGGCCTCATACGCCGCCCGAGCCGTCGCGACCCGCTCTCGGGCGAGGTCGGTCGCGACCAGCAGCCGCGCGCGCCCGTCCTCGGGATCGCGGACGCTCTCCACGAGTCCGAGCTCCTCGAGCTGACGCACCTGCCTGCTCACGACGGACTTGTCCGTCTGCAGCCGTTCGATGATCTCGCCGGCCGATGTCGCCTTGCCGCTCTCGATCGCGGCGAGCACCTGGTAGCCGAGCGGCTGGAGGTCGGGATGGACCGTCGCCGCCGCATCCCGCCAGCTCATCCGGATGCGGGCGAACAGACGCCCCAGCTCCTGCTCGACGCGAGCGACGGCCTGGTCGAGCTCGGGCCGCTCTGCGGGCGCATCGGAGGGATCGGTCATGCCGCCCAGTCTATTTCGCCGGACACGACAGAACCCCGCCGCACAAGGCGACGGGGTTCTGAGGCGACGTGGCGGGCTCAGGCCTCGGCGAGGACGCGGAACACCTTCGAGGCGATCTCGATCTCACCGGGATTCAGCTCGATCATGGCCGCGCGCATCCGCTCGGCGTGGTCGGCTCGCACCTCGGCGAGCGCCGCGCACGCCTTCGGCGTCGCCGTGAGCACACGCAGGCGCCCGTCGTGCTCGTCGGGCCGCGATTCCAGAAGACCCAGGTCCTCCAGCATCCGCACCTGCCGGCTGACGACCGACTTGTCCATCTCGAAGCTGTCGGCGAGCTGATGCGCGTTCGTGCCGCCGGAGCGGGCGACGAACGTGAGCAGCTTGTAGCCGGTCGCCTGCAGCTCGGGATCCACCCGAGCCGCAGACTCCCGCCACAGCGTGCGCGCCCGCGCGAACATCAGGTTCAGCTGCCCCTGGAACTCGGCGAGTGCCTCGTCGACGTCGGCCGAAGCCGGCGTGGTGCCTGCGGTGACCATGTCAGCGGCTCTGACCCTCGTCCTCGCGCTCGAGGACGGCCACGGAACCGGTGGACGGCGCGGCATCCTCGGCCGAGACCGTGCGGATGCTGCCGGTGGGCGTGTACGAACCGACCTCGGCCTCCGCGACCTCGATCGCGGACTCCTCGGCACGCTCGCGCAGCTCCTCGGCGGCGTTCTTCGTCGACAGCGGCTTGTTCTTGATGAACGCGATCGCGATGATGCCGAGCACTGCCAGCGGAATCGCGAGGAAGAACGCGTCCGCGATGCCGCTGCCGTACGCCGACTCCACGATCTGCCGGATGGACTCCGGCAGGTCAGCCATCTTCGGCACGTCACCCGAACCGAGCATCTTCAGCGCGTCGAGCTCCTCCGGCGAGGTGGGCTTGAAGCCCGCGAAGCCGTCCTTGAGGTACTGGGTGACATTGGTCGCCAGGACCGACCCCATGATGGTCACACCGATGGTGCCGGCGATCGTGCGGAAGAAGTTCACCCCCGACGAGGCGGCGCCGAGCTGCTGCGGCGGGGTGTCGTTCTGCACGATCAGGGTGAGGTTCTGCATGACCATGCCCAGGCCGGCGCCCAGCACGAACATGTAGGTCGCGACCAGCGGGAACGGGGTGTCGTACTCGAGCGTCGACATCAGCGACACACCGACGAGGGCGAGCACCGAGCCCAGCATCATCCAGCTCTTCCACTTGCCGAAGCGGCTCACGAGCTGACCGATGATGATCGACGCGCCCATCTGACCGATGATCATCGGGATGGTCATCAGACCGGACTCGGTCGGTGTGGCACCACGCGCCAGCTGGAAGTACTGCGCGAGGAAAACCGAGGTGGCGAACATCGAGACGCCGATCGCGATCGACGCGAGCACCGACAGCGTGAAGGTGCGGTTGCGGAACAGCGACATCGGGACGATCGGTTCCTTGACGAAGAACTCGACGATCACGAACGCGACGAGCACGACGGCCGATCCGATCGCCAGCACGTAGCTGGTCATCGAGTCCCAGTCGAACTGCTGGCCCCCCATGGAGACCCAGATCAGCAGAGCCGAGACGCCGACCGCGAGGAGCACGACGCCGAAGTAGTCGATGGAGACCTTCTTGGCCTCGGGCTTCGGCAGGTGCAGCGTGAACTGCAGCAGGATCAGGGCGACGATCGCGAACGGAACGCCCACGAAGAAGTTGGCGCGCCAGCCCCACACATCGGTGAGGAAGCCGCCGAGCAGCGGGCCGCCGATGGTGGCGAAGGCCATGATGCCGCCGACGACGCCCATGTACTTGCCGCGCTCACGGGGCGAGATGATCAGCGCGACCGCGACCATCACCAGCGACATCAGACCACCGACGCCGAGACCCTGCACGACGCGCATGGCGATCAGCATGTTGATGTTCTGCGAGAAGCCGGCGATCACGGTGCCGACGGTGAACAGGATCAGCGAGAGCTGCACGAGCACCTTGCGGTCGAGCAGGTCGGAGAGCTTGCCCCAGATCGGGGTGGAGACCGCGGTGGCCAACAGGCTCGCGGTGATGACCCAGGTGTACTGGGCCTGCGTGCCGCCGAGGTCGGCGACGATGACGGGAAGCGAGGTCGACACGACCGTGCCCGAGAGCACGGCGACGAACATGCCGACGACGAGGCCGGAGATCGCGGTGAAGATCTCGCGGGCTGAGCGCTTCTCAGCCGTGGAGTGTGTATTGGAGTTCAAAAGAGGATTCTCCTGCATAGAAAGTTGATCTGCGTCAACGATACATCATTAGTTGCCCTTTCTCAACTATTGCCAGATGTCAACGATCTCGCAGGTCCTATCGTTGACCCATGGCCGCCCATCGCCCGCATGTCCTGCTCGCCATGTCGACGGATGCCGCACAGACGGTGTTCGACGATCGCCGGCTCGCCCGCCTCGGCGCGCTCGCCGAACTCGCCCACGACGCTCCCGTGACGGACTTCGACCTGCTTCCCGACGAGGTGCTGTCCGAGATCGAGGTCCTGGTCACCTCGTGGGGCGCGCCCGAGTTGGATGCGGCACGGCTGGCCCGTCTGCCGAGGCTGCGCGCCGTGTTCCACGCCGCAGGCAGCGTCCGTCCGATCGTGACCGATGAGTTCTGGGACCGCGGCATCCTGATCACCTCGGCGGCAGACGCGAACGCCGTGCCCGTCGCCGAGTTCGCCTTCGCCGCGATCGTGCTGGCCGGCAAGCGTGCGTTCCTGCACGTGCGCGAACCCGGCTTCCGCCCCGAGAACGGCCTGCACGACTACGCCGGGATCGGCAACGTCGACCGCACGATCGGCATCGTCGGATACTCCCGCATCGGCCGCAGAGTCGTCGAGATGCTCCGGATGCTGGACGTCAGGGTGCTCGTGGCCGACCCGTTCGCGGATGCCGCGGATGTGGCATCCGCGGGCGCCGAACTGGTGCCGCTGGCCGAACTGCTGCCGCAGGCCGACGTGCTCTCGCTGCACGCCCCGGCACTGCCGGAGACGCACCACATGATCGGCGCCGCAGAACTGGCCGCACTGCCCGGCGGAGCCACCGTGATCAACACCGCCCGCGGCGCGCTTCTCGACCACGACGCGCTGCTGGCCGAGTGCCGCACCGGGCGGCTGGACGCCGTGCTCGACGTCACCGACCCCGAACCGCTGCCCGCGGACTCCGAACTGCTGCGACTGCCGAACGTCGCGATCACCCCGCACATCGCGGGCTCCCTCGGCACCGAGCTGCGCCGGCTGGCGGACTCGGCGCTGGACGAGCTCGAGGCCTTTGCGAGCGGCGCCGCGCCGCGGCATCCGGTCACCGCCTCCGAGATGGCGACCACCGCATGATCGACCTGCCCGCCTCCGATCGCGCGCTGTCGCCTCTCACTGGCTGGACGCGCGCGCACTGGACCGCCGTCGCCGACACGATCCTCGACGGCGCGGCGCGCCATGCCAGCCCCGCGCAGTCGCTGATCCGTTACCCGGGAGAACCGGGAGGGATGGGTACCGAGGTCGATGCGCTGGAGGGATTCAGCCGCACGTTCATGCTCGCCGCGTTCCGCATCGCGGGCGACCCGGTCGGCACCGAGGCGGTCGCCGAGCGATACGCGCGCGGCTTCGCGGCGGGCGTCGACCCGCAGCATCCGGAGCGCTGGCTGACGCCCGATGAGACTCCGCAGGCGAAGGTGGAGGCCGCCGCGCTTGCGCTGGGCCTGCACCTCACCCGCGACACGGTCTGGGAACGGCTGTCGGAGCGCACCCGGCAGCAGACGATCGACTACCTCGCGACGTTCGTCGGCGCCCCGTACCCGCCGAACAACTGGGCATGGTTCCGGCTGATCGTGGAGCAGTTCCTGGCATCGGTCGGCGGACCGTTCTCGGCCGCGGACCAGCAGGAGGACCTCGCACTCCTGGACGGCTTCGAACTGCCGGGCGGATGGGTCGCCGACGGATTCGGGCGCAACTTCGACCACTACTGCGGCTGGGCGATGCCGTTCTACCCCATCATCTGGGCCGACATGGTCGGCGACGACCCCGCACACGCCGCACGCATCGCACGCTACAAGGAGCGACTCGACGACTACCTCGACGACGCCCTGCACCTGATCGGCCGCGACGGAGCCCCGCTGTTCCAGGGGCGCAGCCTCACCTATCGGTTCGGCACGGCCGGAACGGCCTGGGCGGCCGCGTTCCACGGCGGTTCCCGGCACGACGCCGGGCTGCTGCGCCGCGCGGCGAGCGGCCAGGTCGCCCACTTCGTCGAACGAGGGAT
>JAITUD010000113.1 GCA_031286555.1 Microbacterium sp.
GACTACGCGCAGAAGCGCACGGTGTTCGGCGAGGCGCTCTCCACCCGGCAGAACGCGCAGTTCACGATCGCCCGCATGCAGGCCCGCGTGCACAACGCCCGCCTCGCCTGGCAGCACGCCGCGCGACTGTGCGCGGCCGGCAAGCCGTTCAAGACCGAGGCGGCGATCGCCAAGCTCACCGCGAGCGATGCCGCGATGGACAACGCCCGCGACGCGACCCAGATCTTCGGCGGCAACGGGTTCATGAACGAGTACCCGGTCGCGCGGCACTACCGCGACTCGAAGATCCTCGAGATCGGCGAGGGCACCACCGAGGTGCAGCTGCTGGTGATCGCCCGGTCGCTCGGGCTAGCGTGACGGGTATGAGCACCGTCACCCAGCGCGGCCTGTACTACGACGAACTCGAGGAGGGCGTCACCTACCGGCACACGCCCGGTCGCACGGTGTCGGATGCCGACAACACCCTGTTCAGCGCGCTGACGATGAACCCGCAGGCGCTGCACGTGGATGCCGCGTACGCCGCGACCACGGAGTTCGGACACCCGCTGGTGAACTCGATGTGGACGCTGTCGACCATGGTCGGCCTGTCGGTCGGACACCTCACGCAGGGCACGCTCATCGCACAGCTCGGGCTCTCGGACATCGAGTTCCCGCATCCGCTGTTCGCCGGTGACACCCTGTCGGTGTCGACGGTCGTCGTCTCGAAGCGCGCGTCCCGGTCACGCCCCGGGCAGGGCATCGTGGTGCTCGCGCACACCGGCGTGAACCAGGACGGCACCGTCGTCGCGCGCGCGACGCGCACCGCGCTGATGAAGATGAGCCCGGCATGAGCGCGTTCGGACTCGGACCCGCGCTGCTGTTCTGCCCGGCGGATCGGCCGGAACGGTATGCGAAGGCGGCCGAGCGCTCGGATGCCGTGATCATCGACCTCGAGGACGCGGTCGCGCCCGATGCGAAGGATGCCGCGCGTGCGGCGCTGATCGCCGGTGCCGACGCCCTCGACCCGGCGCGTGTGATCGTGCGGGTCAACCCGATCGGGACCGCCGATCACGAGAAGGACCTGGATGCGGTCGCGCAGACCCACTTCCGGACGCTGATGATCGCGAAGTCGGAGAGCGCCGACGCGATCGCCGACCTGCGCCCCGGCTACAACATCGTCGCGCTCTGCGAGACGCCGCGCGGCGTCGTCGAGGCCGAGCGCATCGCCGCGGTCGACCGCGTCGTCGCACTGATGTGGGGCGCGGAGGACCTGGTCGCCGGCCTCGGCGGCTCGTCCTCGCGGTTCCCCGACGGGCGGTACCGGGATGTCGCGCGGGCCGCACGCTCCCGGGTCCTGCTGGCCTGCGGTGCCCACGGCAAGGCCGCGATCGATGCCGTGCACCTCGACATCGCCGACGTGGACGGTCTGCGGGACGAGGCATCCGATGCCGTCGCGTCCGGGTTCGCCGCGACCGCGTGCATCCACCCCTCCCAGGTCGAGATCGTGCGCGCCGCGTACCGCCCGGCGGACGACGAGATCGCGTGGGCGCACCGAGTCATCGGTGCGGCGGAGAGCGAGCGCGGTGTGTTCGCATTCGAGGGCCGCATGGTCGACGAGCCGGTGCTGCGGCACGCGCGGGCCGTGCTCGCGCGGTCCGGCGCCTGAGCTTCTCCCCGCGCGGCGGGACGGGTGAGGCCCGAGTCGGGTATGCGCCCGGATCTAGAGTTGGACGCATGATCGATACCGGTGGCACACCACGCGCGACCGGTTCCCTGGCCGGGATCGACATCGATCCGGCCACCGAGCGGGCCTACCGCATCCTGGTCCGTGCGGGTCACAGCGACAGCGCCGACGTCGCGGGCCTGCTCGATGTGGACCCCGACGCCGCGCAGCACGTCGTGGACGGCCTCGTGGCCGCGGGCCTCGCGGTCCTCGAGCACGGCGCCATCGAGGCGGGGTCGCCCCAGCTCGCCGTCGGCGGGTCGCTCTCCGAGCGGGAGCGCAGCGTCGCCGACGCCCGCGCCGCTCTGGACCAGCTCAGCGACGAGTACCGCCGGGCGCGGGACCTCGAGCGCTCTGCCGGCATCGAGATCATCCGGGGCCAGGACGAGATCAGGCACTGGTTCGGGCACGTGCTCGGCTCCGCGCAGACGGAACTGCGCCTGTTCGCGAAGCCGCCGTTCCAGGTCACCGGCGTCGAGGTGAGCGAGCCCGAGGCCGAGGTCGCGACCCGCGGCATCCGGGAGCGACTCGTGATCGAATGGGCGCTGCTGGACGAGGAGAACGCGGAGAGCAGCCTGATCGCCTCGCTGGACCGCGGCCAGGACATCCGGATGACGCCTTCGCTGCCCGCCAAGCTGCTCATCGCCGACGACGACCTCGCCCTGGTGCAGCTCGACTCGGGCGGCCGACACTACTCCGAGCACGCGGTCGTCCGCCCCAGTGCCCTGCTGGACTGCATGATGTTCGTCTTCGAGAGCGTGTGGCGCGGCGCGACCCAGCTGCGCGAGGCGCCCGGCCAGCGCATCGGCCCTCCGAAGGAGGCCGAGGATCCGGTCGACCGCGAGGTGCTCACTCTGCTGCTGGCCGGTCACACCGACGCGACGGTCGCAGCCCGACTGGGTGTCGGGCTGCGAACCGTTCAGCGTCGGGTCCGGAAGCTGATGGACCTGGCCGGCACCGATTCCCGGGTCGTGCTCGGCTGGCACGCCCGGGATCGGGGCTGGCTCTGACTCAGCGTCCCAGGTTCTCCGGGATGCCGAGCAGGACGGTGCTGGAATCGGCGCCGGCCGGGCCGCCGTATCCGTACACCATCAGCTGGTGCTGGTTGTTGATCCCGAAGCTGTAGATGGGGAGGAAGAACTCGTCCTCGCCCATCGGGACCATTCCGGAGATGTCCCACAGGCGCCCCTGCGGGTCCCACATCGCCGACACCTCGTACTCCGGCGCGAGCTCGACCGTGCCCAGGATCCATCCGTCGTCGGTGATGTCCTCGGCCGTGGCGTTGAACCCGTAGTCGGCGAGGCGGGTCATGCCCTTCGCCGCCGTCCAGGTGAACGCGTCGTCGCCGCTGACCCCGACCACGGTGCCCGAGGCGTTCACGTCGAGCGCCTCCGACGTGTACTGGCCGTCCAGGACCCCGAGGTCGGAGACCTTGCCGTCGGTCCACATCACCGCGTGCGAGTAGCCCTGGGCGGTGAGCGAGTCGCCGACGATGACATCACTGTCGGTGATCGCCCGCGGCTGGGTGAGCTCCGGCCGCTCCGAGAGGTGCGGCAGCAGGGTGGTGGTGCCGTCGGATGCCCGCAGGAATCCCTCGCGGAACCGCTTGGTGGCGGGACCGCTGCCCTCCGTCGCGTCGGCGAAGGCGATCACGGCGCCGTCCGAGCCGATGCCGGTGCCATAGCCGTCGGTGTATGCGCGCCCCTCGGGGAGCGTGACCTCGCTCATGGTGCCGTCGGCCTGCCACAGCGCCGGACGGATGTTGCCGCCCTTGTAGAACAGGCCGGCGGAGGCGCCGTCCTCGTTCATGTCGAGCACCGAGCCCTCCTTGCCTCCGACGAGCTGCCGATCGACGAAGCCGTCCTCGGCGGTCCAGACCGTCGGCGTCATCAGCGAATTGAACTGACGGTCACCGCCGACCTTGCCGTCGTCGGTGAGCACGGCGCCGACGAACGGCTTCTCCCATTTCTGCACCTCGAGCTTCGGCATGGTCACGGTCTTCACCGCGACCCGCGCCGCACCCACGACCGTGCCGTGACTGTTCGCCACCGCCAGCCGGCCGATCACCGGCTGGTAGCTGCGCAGCTGCTGCGTGGCGATGACCATCGTCGCGTCCACCGGCAGGGTCTGTCCGGGCTTCAGCTCGACAGCGGCATCCGACGTCGCCGAGATCCGGCCGAAGCCGGCGGCGAACATCTCCTCGTGATAGTCGAAGGTGGTGCTGCCGCTGGGCGAGTCCACACCGACGACGACCACGTAGTAGGTGCCGGGGCGGGGCTTGTCCATCACGACCCGCTCGACCCCTGCGCCCATCGTGGTCGCCTGGGCGAGGACCTCGCCTGTGGCGCCGTAGACGACGTAGAAGTCGACATCGGATGCCGCATCACGCGGCGTGATCGTCAGGTCGAGGCGACTGGACTGACGCGGCACGTCGACCCTGTTCAGGGTCTCCTCACCATCGGCGACCGTGCTGTACAGGTCGAGCTGGCTGCCCAGGTCACCGCCGGCGACGTGGGCTGTCATCGACCCGAACGCGTTCTTCGACGTCGTGGCCAGCGCGGTCTTCTCGTTCACCACGGCGGAGTCGATCTCGAGCGCCGCGGGTGCGAAGCTCATGCCCTGCAGCGCCACGGAGGCGCGGAAGGTGTTGGCTTCGACGGGCGATGTGCGTCGCGCCTCGATCACGAACTCCCAGATGCCCGCCTTGGGACGGTTCACGGCACGGGCCTGCGCATCGCACTTCGCCGGGTCGTTGTAGTTCGTGAAGCAGTGGCTGCTCGCGTTCGAGTCGGCCGGCATGCCGTCCGGGTCGATCGGCAGCACGCGCACCTGGCTGCCGTCGGCGACATCGTCCAGCGTGAGCTGCAGCGCCTCGACGCCCTCGGGCACCGGGACCAGCAGCGACGTGGTGCCCGCCTTCGGTACGGTGCCCGACACGGTCGCGGCGAAGCCGGGTACGGTGAGCGCCTTCGTCGACAGCACGGTGACCGGCACGAACTGGTCGATGCCCGTCGTGGCGGGATCGTCGATGGTCATGATCGCGCTGTGCACGCCGGAGGTCTTGGCATTCGCCGTGATGCTCACGGTCGCGGCCTTGTCCTTCTTCAGCGGCAGGGCGGCGCGGGCGCTGAACGTGCCGTCGTTGCCGATCCAGCCGATCCGGTGATTGACGCTGCCGGCGGCTCCGCTGGTGCGGGTGACGTCGACCGTGTAGGTCTTGTCCGCTCCGGTGACCTGGCCGCCCGCGTCCGGCAGGCAGCGGTTGTACACGCCGGGACCGGAGTCGGCCTTCGCGAGGTGACCCGACAATGACGTGCACACCGGAGCCGACACCGTCAGGTCGCTGACGGCGACCTTCGCGGAGATCTGCTTCCAGGCGGCGACGGTGTCGATGACGCCCGCGCCCTGCGCGGTGGTCGGGACGTCCGGGATCAGCCGGGCGGTACCCACCAGCGCCGTCCTCAGCGCGTCGGGTCCGACCTCGAGCTTCTTCGCCTTCGCCGCGGACAGCAGCAGCGCTGCGGAGCCCGCGACCTGCGGGGCGGCCATCGAAGTGCCGTTCTGCATCGAATAGCCCACCGGAAGCGCGTAGCCGGCCTCGGGGACGGCCGATCCCGGCATCCACATCGGCGTCGAAGAGACTGCCGCACCGGGCGCGGCGACCTGTGGCGCGAACGCGCCGTTCTCCGCCGGTCCGCGCGAGGAGAATCCGAAGATGCCCTCCTTGGTGTCGACCTTCGAGCCGTAGTCGGCCCACCAGGTCGCGGAGCTGACGGATGCGGCGACCGAGATCGCCCTGCTCGCCACGGACGGCGAGCTGACGGTGTTGGTGCCGAGACCGTCATTGCCGGCCGAGATGATGATCTGCACGCCGTACTGGTCGATGAGCTGGTCGTACAGCATCGCGATCACGTCGGATCCGTCGTTCAGGGCCGGCAGCCCGCCGACGGAGAGGTTCACGACGTCGACGCCGCGGTTCACGACCAGGTCGATCATGCCCTCGGTGAGCGCCGAGGAGGTGCATCCGCCGCCCCAGGTGCACGCGCGGGCCGAGACGATCTGCGCGCCGGGTGCGGCGCCGTGCATCTCGCCGCCGAGCATCGAGGTGCCGGCGATGATGCCTGCGACGTGGGTCGCGTGCGACGCCACCGACAGGCCGATGTTGACGTAGTTGCCGGTCTTGCCGACGTTGTTGCCGCCCAGCGGGCTGAGATCGACGCCGTCGCGGTACTCGACCACGAACGGGACGCTCTCGTTCACCGCGGTCGCCGCATCGTCAGCACCGAAGTGTCCGATCTGCTGCTCCTGCGCGTAGGGCAGCATGCCCGGCGCGTCGGTGAAGTCGTTGTCGCCGTCGGTGTCGACCCAGACGCGGTGCGTGGAGGGCTGGTACAGCACGGCGAACGAGTCGGTGTCGTCGCCGTCGTGGTTCAGGTCGCCGCCGAAGTCGCTGGGTGCGGTGACGCTCTCGTAGAACCAGGCGATCTGGAAGTCGCCCTCGGGCGCCTTCCAGGTCTTGCCGCCGTAGCTGAACGACGGGCCGCTCACCTCGCGCTGCATGCGGACCCAGCTGCCGTCGCGGTCCAGGATCGGATGCGTGGCGGTGACCCAGTCGACGATCTTGGGCTTGCCGTCGCTGGTCTTCTGCAGCGCCGGGTGGTCGATGTCGACGCCGGTGTCGAGCACGCCGACGACCGTGCCGCGGCCGTCCCAGTCGGGGTTCTTCTCGATGAAGTCGAGCGCGCCGGTCTCGCCGATCGGCAGGTACGCGTTGTCCGCGGGCGTGCCCGCGCCCGGCGCCTGGGGGCCGGCGGCGAGGGACTTCACCTTCGCACCGGTGCCGAGGTCGGGGGCGGGGACTTTGTAGGTGCGGTCCAGATCGATCGCCTTCACGATCGGCAGCGCCGCGAGTCCGGGCACGCTGTCGGTCGGGACGACCGCGCGCACGTAGCCGACCTCGTCCTCGACGGTGCCGACGGTGCCACCCGCCTTGCGGACCGCGGCGACGACGTCCTTCGTCGCGCCCTTGCCTGCGAGGATCAGCACGGTGACCGTCTCCTCGTCGGCGGCCTGCGCCTTCTGCAGCATCCGGGTGTCGGCGGTGCCGAGCTTGTCGGCCGCCTTCTTCGACGTCTTCGCGGCGTCGCCCTTCTGGAATCCCTCTTCGCCCTTGGGCAGGTAGACGTCCTTCGTCTTTCCGGCCGAGGGGTTCTGCAGGTCCTCGAAGACCTGCGGGGTCTTCAGATCGGGGCCGTCGGGCTGGGCGGGTGGAGCGGCGTAGGCACCAGACGGTGTCGCCACCATCAGTGCGGCGACAAGTGCGGCCGATGCCGCACCGACCGCTCTGCTGCGTTGGATCATCGTGTCCTCCGGGGATCGGATCGGATGCACGCAGGCGCCGGATCGCGTCAACTCCGAGCGACCACGGCGGGGAAGCCCGCGTGCACTGCCTCCGAATCTGTCAGGCGGCCCACAACGCTGGCAACGAACACGGCGGGCGGTTAGTGGCCATGGCGGTAATCCGCCCGCCACCTCCCGCCCGCCGTGGACGTCGGTGCGATCAGCGCTCGACAGTGAAGTTGAACACCCCCTGATCGAAGTGGTTGTACTGCTCGTAGTCGATCAGGTCGTACAGGTCGGCGCGGTGCTGCATCTCGCCGAGCTTCGACGTGAGGTGGCCCTCGTCGATCAGCGTGTCCAGAGCGCGGTCCGCCGCGCCCATCGCGATGCGCAGCAGCGAGACCGGCCAGATCACGAGGTTCACGCCCGCGTCGCGCAGCTGATCGACGGAGAACAGGTCGCTCTTGCCGAACTCGGTCATGTTGGCGAGGATCGGCACATCCAGGGCCTTCGCCATCGCCTCGAACTCGCTCAGGTCGCGCATCGCCTCGGGGAAGATCGCGTCGGCGCCGGCATCCACCAGCGCCTTGGCGCGATCGATCGCCGCGTCCAGCCCCTCGACGGCGCGGATGTCGGTGCGCGCCATGATGAGGAAGTTCGGGTCGCGGCGGGCGTCGGCCGCTGCACGGATGCGCTTGATCGCCGTGTCCTGGTCGACCACGGCCTTGCCGTCGAGGTGACCGCAGCGCTTCGGGTTGACCTGGTCCTCGATGTGCGTGCCGGCCAGGCCCGCATCCTCGAGCTCCTGGATCGTGCGGGCCACGTTCATCGGCTCGCCGAAGCCGGTGTCGGCGTCGACGATCGCGGGGAGGTCCGTCATCCGGGCGATCTGCTTCGCGCGTCCGGCGACCTCGGTGAGCGTGGTCAGTCCGATGTCGGGCAGGCCGAGGTCGGCCGAGAG
>JAITUD010000137.1 GCA_031286555.1 Microbacterium sp.
TGACGAGGCCGTCGACCTCATCCTCGGGCACGTCCAGCACGAGCAGCTTCTGGTGCGGGGTGGTGCGGACGCGTCGGGAGCCGTGCACCTCGGCGAGGTCGGCCAGCGCGGTCAGCGTCGTGCCGGAGACCCGGCCCACCAGCGGAGCGGCGCCGACGTAGAAGCGGCCGTCCTTCTGCCGGTGGACGCCGACGTGGTCGCCGATCGTGGTGGGCGTCGGAGCGGCGGGGCCGTCCGGCAGCGGGGAGTCGAGGTACTCGTTCTCCAGCACCTCGCGGAACCGCTCCACGCCCCAGTCGGCGAGCAGGAACTTCAGCCGGGCCTTGTTGCGCAGCCGGCGGTAGCCGTAGTCGCGGAAGATCTGCGTGACGCCGTGCCACACCTCGCCGACCCGTTCCGGGGCGACGAAGGCGCCGAGGCGCTCGCCCAGCCGGGGCACCGCGGCGAGCGCGCCGCCCACCCAGATGTCGTACCCGATCCCCAGCTCGGGGTGCTCGACGGCGACGAACGCGCAGTCGTTGATCTCGTGCACGACATCCTGGCTGGGGTGTCCCGTGATCGCGGTCTTGTACTTGCGCGGCAGGTTCGCGAGGGTCGGGTCGCCGATGAATCGATCCGCGATCTCACGGATCTGCGGGGTCGGGTCGATGATCTCGTCGGCGGCGATGCCGGCCACCGGCGAACCGAGGATCACGCGCGGCACGTCGCCGCAGGCCTCGGTGGTGCTCAGCCCGACGGCCTCCAGTCGGCGCCAGATCTCGGGGACGTCCTCGACCTGCACCCAGTGCAGCTGCACGTTCTGCCGGTCGGTGAGGTCGGCGCTGTCGCGCGCGAACTCGGTGGAGATCTCGCCGATCACACGGAGCTGCTCGGTGGTCAGCTGTCCGCCGTCGATTCGGACCCGCAGCATGAAGTACTCGTCCTCGAGCTCATGCGGCTCGAGCTGGGCGGTGCGTCCGCCGTCGATGCCGGGCTTGCGCTGCGTGTACAGGCCCCACCAGCGGAACCGGCCGTGCAGGTCGGTGGGATCGATCGAGGCGAAGCCGCCCTTGGCGTAGACCTGCTCGATCCGCTCGCGGACGTTCAGCCCGCCGTCGGCCAGCTTGAACTCCTCGTTGGCGTTCAGCGGTTCGGTGCCGTCGACCGCCCACTGTCCGTGCGGCTTGGACGGTGCCCGCGAGGTGCGCGTCCGCGCCCCGCGAACGGGTGCTTGCTGTTCGACAGTCATGATCTCGCTCTCGTACCGATTGCGGCGAGGCATCGCCGACGAGAGGACACGCTAGATCGCAGGATCGCGCAGGGGAACTGACGAATGTCTTATGGCGTAGGCGTCCGTCACGCCCCGTCAGCCTTCGCAAGAAATGCGGTTCAGAAGCCGATCCGTGTTATTCGTGCGCGCGGTCAAGCTGTACGGCAGCGGCACTGAAGCGCTCCAGTACGAGCTCCACGAGCTCGGCGGGCGGTTCGGAGCCGTCCAGCAGGGGCTTCGAGATCGGATGCCCGTCGGCACGCCTCCGGGTGAGGTCGTTGAAGTACCCGTGCGCGAGCAGATAGGTCGACACCGCGGCATCCGGATGCTGCGCGAGCAGCGCCCCCAGTTCGGGTTCGCGTGCCGCGAGATAGCCGATGCGCACCGGGCGTCCGAGGCGCACGGAGAGCTGATCCGCCATGCCCTCTGCGTCGACGGCGGATCGGTCGTCGCGCGAGCCGGCGACCGCGATCACGACCTCGTCGCCCGCCGGCAGGCGGCGGGCGAGCACCTCGGCGAGCCGCGGGTCCGGACCCAGCGGGTCGGCGACCACGGCATCCGCTCGTCCGGCGACGATCCCGTGCAGGTCGTGGAACACGTGGAAGCCGCTGGACAGCAGCAGCGGCACGACGACCACAGGGCCGTCGATCGCAGCGAGAGCGGCGGCGGCATCCGGCTCCTGCACGTCGACGAACGCCTCGTGCACGGCGAGGTGCGGCGCGGCGGCCCGCACGGCGGCGACGAGCGCCCGCACGTCCGCGGCGCCCTGCGCGTCGGAGGTTCCGTGGGAGACGGCGAGGAGGGCGGGCATGCTCGGAGTCTAGACGCGTCGCACCTGCAGGCACGGTGTCCGCCCGCAGGCAGGAAACGCGCGATCCGTGCCTGCGCCCGTCATTCGTGCCTGCAGACGTGACGCGTGTCAGTCGGTTCTGGCCACCGCGACCTCGATCAGCTCGCGGCTGGTGAGGCCCAGGTCCCCGTCACCTCCGCGCCACAGTGCCGTGATCGGGCGCAGCAGCGGAGCATCCGCCAGCGGCACCTCGACCAGGCGGCCGAGGCGGATGTCGTCGGCGACGGCCAGCCGGGACAGCACCGCAGGGGCGAGCCCCTCCGCGACCGCCGAGCGCACCGCTGCCGTGGTCGACATCACCGCAAGCGGGCTCGCGGGCTCGCGATACAGGCGGGTGCGCACCTCGTCCTCCCAGGCCTGTCGCGTGCCGCTGCCCGACTCCCGCGCCACCAGCGCCGTGTCGGCGAGCTCGTCGAGCAGCACCCGTCGCCGCGACCAGGGGTGATCCGGGGCGACCACCAGCACCATCTCGTCGCGGCCCACCGTGGTGTGCGAGAGGCCGGGCGGGATCACGGGCGACTCGATCAGGCCGAGTTCGGCCCGGCCCTCGCGCACCAGCTGCTCGACTTCGGCACTGTTCGCGGTGAGCAGGCGCACGGCGGTCGGCACCCGCCCCGCCCGCACCTG
>JAITUD010000203.1 GCA_031286555.1 Microbacterium sp.
GTGCGCCGGTCACGGTGAACCGGGGCGACCAGTCCCTGCCCGACCGCGATCCGCTCACGCCGGGAGTGCCCTGCCAGCCCCGTCCGTGCTCGGGGAGCACGGAGACCGAGACGGGCGCATCGGCTTCGCTTCCGGCCTCCGGGGAGATGCCCGACAGAGCGACGGCCTCGAACCTCTCGGCGTCCAGATCGCCGATGTCCGGTCCCCAGTGCAGCACCACGGGGAGGGCTCCCCTGCGGATGTCGAGCGCGATGCTGCGCCCTGCCGCCCTCATGACGACACCGACGTCGACGCCTTGGGACATGTCTTCCTCCTCGAACTCTTCTGAGCTATTGTTTACGTTGCCATGGGTATGGATCCGGATACAGCAGGACGCGCCTCGATCAAGGATGTGGCGCAGCACGCGGGTGTGTCGCCGCAGACGGTCTCCCGCGTGGCGAACGGCTACGTCCACGTGCGCCCCGCGATGCGCGAGCGCGTGCTCGCCTCGATGCGCGAACTCGGCTACCGGCCGAACAGCGCCGCGCGGAACCTCAAGTCCGGGCGCTTCCGCAGCATCGGACTCGTGGCGTTCAACATCACGACCCTGGGGAACGAGCGCACACTCGAGGCCGTCGCCGAGGCCGCTGCGTCGGCGGGGTACACCACGACCCTGATCCCCGTCGCCGACCCCACCGGCGGCAACGTCGCCGGTGCCTTCGGACGACTCGAGGAGCAGGCCGTCGACGGCATCATCCTGATCATGTCCGCCGAGCTCGGCTCGCCCGACGATCTCGCCCTGACCGCAGGACTCCCGCTGGTCATCGTCGACTCGGATGTGGCCACGGGGCACGCCCTGGTCGACACCGATCAGGAGCAGGGAGCGCGCAGCGCGATGCAGCATCTGCTCGATCTCGGGCACCGTCGCATCGCGCACGTCGCAGGCCCGGAGAGCTCGTACTCCGCTCGGCGTCGCTCGGAGACCTATCGCCGCGTCGTGCAGGAGAACGACCTGCCCGCCGTCGAGATGCGGCGCGGCAACTGGACCGCCTCCTCGGGCCTGGCCGCCGGCGCCGCGATCCTCGACTCCGACCCCCGCCCGACCGCGGTCTTCGCCGCGAACGACCAGATGGCCCTCGGCGTCATCACCGCCGCGCACGCCCGCGGTGTCCGCGTGCCCGAGGACCTCAGCGTGATGGGCTTCGACGACGCGCCCGACAGCGACACGTACTGGCCGGCGCTGTCGACCGTGCACCAGAACTTCGATGTGGTCGGGCAGCGGGCCACGGAGATCCTCATCGCGATGATCGACGGCGATCCGATCCCGGAGAACCAACTGATCCCGACGCAGCTCGTCGTGCGCGACAGCACGGCTGCAGCACCGCGGGACGCCTGATCGGATGCCGGTCGGGCGGCGTGGCCGCACGGCTCAGAACTCGGTCGGGCCCAGATCGGGCGCCGGCGCGAAGACCGCACGCGGCTGAGCCATCCCGCGCAGCTCGAGCACGATCAGTTCATTGCCCTCGTCGCTGAGCACCGGTGCCGGCACGTAGAGCGTGCGCTGCGGCCCCCGACTCGAATAGCGCCCGAGCGCGAAGCCGTTCACCCAGACCGCGCCGGCTCCCCAGCCTCGAGTGTCCAGGTGCAGGTCTCCCGACGCGTCGGCATCGAACCCGCCGCGCAGCAGCACCGGGCCGCCGACCGGGCGCCCGGGCTCCGTCGGCCGTCCACCTTCGGCGAGCGCTCGGCGGAGTGCAAGCGGATCCAGGTCGAGACCGCCGGCACGCCACCCCGTCACGGGGACGCCGTCGAGCTCGACGGGACCGATCAGCCCCTTGCGCTCTCCCAGCCTCGGCCCGTAGTTCACTCCGCCGAGCAGCTCGACGAGCAGGGTGAGCTGCTCGCCGTCCGGCACCGCGAGCACGCGATCACCGGTCTCGCGGTCCAGCACGCCGACCGGCCGGTCATCCACGAAGACATGCGCGCGGTCCCTGACCTCACCGACCGTGAGGACGCCTCCTCCAGGGAGCTCGGTCTGATACCGCGCGTAGCCGCGGGGTGATCCGAGATCCGCGGCATCCGGGGCCTGCGGGTACTCGGCCGGCCGTTCGAGCCCGGCCGAGAGCAGCGGCACCGCTGACCGCAGCGGCGTCGTGAACGCCCTCGCCGGGACGCGCGGCGCGCACTCCTCCTGCGGAACCGGCGCATGCGCAGCGATCACCTCGCGGAACCGCCGGTACTTCTCGGTCGGCGCGCCGTCCTCCGCGAGCGGGGCGTCGTAGTCGTACGAGGTCACGATCGGACGGTAGATGCCCTTGTCGTTTGCACCGGAGGTGAAGCCGAAGTTCGTCCCGCCGTGGAACATGTAGATGTTGACCGAGGCGCCGGCCGACAGGATCGCCTCGAGCTCGGCGGCGCTCGCTTCGGCCGACGCGGTGTGATGCGGCTCTCCCCAGCTGTCGAACCAGCCGCACCAGAACTCCGCGCACATGAGGGGCCCGGCAGGCTGGTGCTCGCGCAGCACCGCCAGGCGC
Source organism: Microbacterium sp. (assembly GCA_031286555.1). Taxonomy (GTDB): domain Bacteria; phylum Actinomycetota; class Actinomycetes; order Actinomycetales; family Microbacteriaceae; genus Microbacterium. Next base: position 2,514 of record JAITUD010000203.1, read on the forward strand.
TCCGCCGCCCTGGTGCCGAACGATCCGGTGCGCAGCACCCCTTCGAGGCCGCCGTCCTGCAGCATCCGCGGCTCGGGCTGGTCCACCGTGGTGAGCGGCACATCGATCCCGTCCGCGCGCGTCATCTCCACCAGCGCGCGCAGGTACTCGGCGTCGGCGCCGTAGGCGCCGTACTCGTTCTCGACCTGCATCAGGATGACCGGGCCGCCGGCGCTCAGCTGCCGGGGACGGACGATGTCGTGCACCTGCCCGAGGTAGGTGCGCACCGCATCGAGATATCCGGCATCCGAGCTGCGCAGCGCGTCGCCGTGCTCTCGGATGAGCCACTGCGGCAGCCCGCCGTCATGCCACTCCGCGCAGATGTACGGACCAGGACGCACGATCGCGAACATGCCTGCCGCGTGGATGAGATCGAGGTAGCGGCCCAGGTCGAGCCGGCCGTCCGCGCGGAACTCCCCAGGCAGCCGCGCATGCTCGTTCCAGGGCACGTAGGTCTCGATGGTGTTCAATCCCATCAGCCGGGCCTTGCGGATGCGGTCCTCCCACTGATCGGGATGGATCCGGAAGTAGTGCATGGCGCCGGAGATCACTTGGAAGGGCTCGCCGTCGAGGAGGAAGTCCT
>JAITUD010000273.1 GCA_031286555.1 Microbacterium sp.
GGGTCATCCCGGTGGCATCCGGCGTCCATTCCGCGGCCGGCGCGAACGCCCGCACCGCGTCGAGATCCTCCGCACGATCGGGGACCGCCACGTCGCAGCGCGACACGCCGGCGTCCCACCAGTCGGCGGCGATCGCTCCGAGCAGCCCATCCATACGACCGCCGGTGGGCGCGACCAGCTCGGCGATGGTTCCGAGGCCGTCACGGGCCTGGGCCACGGCGTATCCGTCGTCGAGGCGGTACAGCGTCAGTCCGTCCAGTCGCACCGCCGCCATCGCCCAGTCCTGCGGCGAGCGCACCGGTGCGAGCACGACGCCGGAGCGCGAGCGCTCGTAGTCCGCCTCACACGGCGCGAGCGCCTCCGCGCTGACCGGCGAGCGCCGCACCTCGGCATCCGACGTCCCCGCCGCGCCGTGCCACGAGCCGGCCAGCGCGCGCCGCAGGGCGAACGTCTCGAAGCCGCTCGAGCGGTACACGTCGGGGGTGCCCGTGAACAGCAGTGCCCAGTCGGCCTCCGAGCGCTCCGCCGCCTCCAGCGTCGCCGCCACCAGACGCCGCGCGATGCCGCGTCCGCGCGCCCGGTCGGCCACCGCGACGCTGCCGATGCAGTGCACGGACGCCACCGCGCCACCGTCCTCGCGCAGCCGTTTCGGCAGTCCGTAGATCGAGCCGATCACGCCCTCGTCGTCGACCGCGACGATGGTGTGCGCGAACCGGTCGGCGTCGACCAGCCACTGGTCGGGACGCAGCGGCGGCGTGAAGGCGGTCGCCCACAGCGCGGCCAGCGGCGCGGCATCCGCCGCGACCGCCGGCCGCAGGATCGGCTCAGCGAGCATCCGCCCGCCGCCCCTTCACGATCCGTCCGCTCACACGACCACGTTCCCCGTGGTCAGGACGTTCTCGGCGTCGTCGGGCACGGTGCGCTTCACGCCGGTCTCCACGTTCGCGGAGTGCAGCAGTGTGCTGCCCTTGCCGAACGCCCCGGCCGAGAGCTCGAGTGTGCCGCCGTCGAAACGGCATCCGCTCGCCCGGTAGTGGTTCGCGCCCGAGGTCAGCGACACGTGCGTGCCCTTGCCCGAGAACGTGCTGTCGCCGAGCACCAGGGTCAGTTCGCCGCCGCCGCTGCGCGACACCGCCGCAGACTTCGACGTGCGCACCGCCGAGCCGCCGAGGATCTCGACCGCCTGCGTCTTGCCGCTCGCCGCGTCGATCCGCACGTCGTCGACCTCGACCCCGGTCAGCCGCAGTCGCGCCGACGAGGTGCTGAACGTCGCATCCCGGTCGCCGCCGATCAACTGACCGCCGCGGAACTCCACGGTGCCGGCGCCGCCGAGCTTGACCCCGTTCACGCCGTTCAGGCGGGTGTCGATGAAGGTCACCGGATCGGTCACCGTCGCATTGGTGAGATCGCCCGCCGCCACGAAGGTGAACTCGGAGGCCTCGATCACGGTGGGCCGCTTCGAGGCATCCGAGGCCTGCGTGATGATCAGGGTGTCGGTGGCCGAGCAGCCTCGCAGCTGGGCGCCGTCGGCGTTGATCCAGAGCATGCCCGAGCCCGACAGCTCGGGCTTGCCGATCACCCGCACGTCCTCGAGGGTCAGGTCGGTGACCTTCACCCTCGCGACGAACCACGAGCACACGTGCTTGCGCACGGTGATGCGCTTGGCCGCGGAGCCCCAGGCCGCCCCCGAGTTCGCGAACGTCATCAGGCCGGAGTTGCCGACGTAGGTCAGGTCGTGCTCGTACTGCCCGTGCGTCACGAACGGGCCCTCGTCATCACCGTCGCCGTGGCAGTTCTCGACCAGCCCGTAGGCGCTGGCCGTCCAGTCGTTCAGGTGACGGGCGTTCGAGGTGTGGCAGTTGGCGACGTAGCCGTACAGGCAGTAGATCTGCTGGGTCATGTACCCCGCGCCGCCCCAGGTCACCGAGGTCGGGTTCTTCAGCGTGCAGCTCTCGGTGGTGAAGTACGTGTTCCAGCGGCGCATGATCAGCGGCCAGAACGTCGCGGTGCCGTCGATGTGGTCGACGTCGCAGCGCACCGCGTACTCGAACGCCAGCGGGTGCGAACCGGTGAACTCGTCGGTGCCCTTGCCGAGGACGCGCAGGTTCGACACGACCACGTTCTGCACCGGCTTCACGTGGCGCCATGTGATCGAACGGTCCTTCCCGAGCGGCCAGCCGTTCTGGTAGTTCACCCGGATGCGGGACCCGTCGACGATCTGGGTCACCTGCACGAGTCGCTGCAGCTCGCGCTCCCACCGTCCGGCGAGGGCGTTCACCTCGGCGGCGTACCACTCGCCCACCTGGAAGAACGACGAGTCGCCCACCGGGTAGACATCGGCCAGGTCCGCGACCGGGGCGCCGAGTACGGCGGTGTGCTCCTTGCCGGTCAGCTCGCCCTGGAAGAACATCACGGCGGCGAACGGATCGTCCTTGCCGGCGTTCTCGATCCCCTCGGTCGTCATCAGCCGGTTGCCGAAGTCGAACACGATGTTCGATCGCGAGAACCTGTGGCGCTTCACGAAGTTCAGATCGGTGTGCGCCTCGATGCGGTGGATGCCGGCATCGGCGACCATCGCGTCGAGAGCGTCGTCGGCCGGAGTGTCCGGGCCGAAGATGCCGAACGCGCGGAAGTCGACCGTGCCGGAGTGCAGGCGCAGCCAGACCGCCGTGCCCTTACCCGCCACCACGGTTCCGCCGTTGATCTTCGGCTGATCGCCGGTGACGCAGCGGAACAGACCGCCACCGCCGTCACCGGGCTCGGCGTAGCCCGCTACGGCGACGATGTCGTCGGCCTTCGCCTCGACCTTCTTCAGCGCGGCGACCGTCGGCGCCGACGCCGCATCCCTGGCCATCGGAACGGGCGTCGCCGCGTTCGCGGGGGCGGCCGTGCCCACCACGGCGATGCCGCCGAGCGCCGCCGCGCCGAAGCCCGCGAGCACCATGCGGCGCGAACGCCCCTCGGCCGCGCGCACCGTCTCCTGCTGGATCGTCTCCGTCATCTCTCCTCGTTTCCGGCATCCTTGCCATCACGTGCGGACCACCCGCACTCCGGGTCGCGCCAGCGCGCCCCGCCTACGTCCCCAGCCGTCCTCCGCCGGCCCGCGCGAGATCCGCGGCCGCGATCGTGTTGCGGTACACCGCCGAGGTGCGCGCCGCGTCGACGGGAACCGTCCCCGCGGCCAGACGCAGCACGGCGTCGGCGATGCCGCCATAGCCCAGCCCGTCGGCATCGTCGGGCAGCACGAGCTCCCGCATGCCCTCGTCGTGCCAGGTGCGCACCGCGTACCTGTCGGCGCCGTCGACGCCGGCAATCGTCAGGGTCACGGGGATCTCGCCGACCCGCGCGTGCACCGTCGCGAGCAGCTCCGACGCGCTGCTGTCCGTCGTCACCCGCACCGCGGAGAGGATCTCGGCGGTCGCGCCGGGCAGGAGGACATCGAGCATCTCCCAGGCGTGCACCCCGATGTTCACCATCGTCCCCCCGGCCCCGGATGGGGAGTCCTGCCAGCTCCGCGCGCCCGTGACGAAGCCGGCGATGTCGTGCTGGGCGTGCACCTCGATCGCCCGCGGACGCGAGGGCAGACCGGCGGCGAAGGCGACCAGTTCCGGGGCGAAGCGCAGCACCGATGACGTGAACCGGGGCGCCTCGGGCAGTGCCTCCCAGCGGGCGAGACCCTCGGCATCGGCCGCGACGGTCTTGTTGAAGAACACCGGGACATCCGCCTCGGCGCAGGCGACGGCGATGCCGACGGCGCGAGGCGTGCGAGGCGTCGCCACCACGACGTCAGGGCGCTCGGTGAGCAGTTCCGGCAGTCCGGCGAACACGGGCACCGCGAAGCGCGCGGCGAAGTCGTCGCGTCGGTCCGCGTCATCGGCATCCCACACGCCGATCAGCTGCGCACCACGCGTGGCGAGGTTCGCAGCGTCGGCGAAGGGATGCGAGTGCGCGGCACCCGCGAACGCGACCCTCATGCTCAGGCCATCACGGCGAGCTGGTCACGGGTGACGGCCTGCTGCAGCGGCCGGCCGGCGGCGAACGCCTCGACCTCGTCGGCGACGATGCGGCCCTGCTCCAGTCGCCCTTCCACCGTGCCGGCCGCACGGTGCGGGGTGAGCAGCACGTGCGGAAGCGTGCGCAGGGGGCTGTCCTGCGGCATCGGCTCCTCGTCGAACACGTCGAGCGCGGCCGCGATCCGTCCCGTCGACAGCTCGGCCTCCAGGGCATCGCCGTCGACCAGCCACGACCGCGCAGTGTTCACGAGACCGGCACCGTCGGGCATCAGAGCCAGCTCCCGCGCGCCGATCATGTGATGCGTCGTCGGCAGCGTCGGGGCGTGCAGTGCCACGACCCTCGCACGCCGCAGCGCATCGTCGAGCTCGCCCTTCTCGGCGCCCAGCGCCGCCGCCTCCGCGGCATCCACCGTCGGGTCCACCAGCAGCGGGCGTGCGCCCAGCGCACGGATCAGCTCGAGGTACGACCGACCGGTGCGCGACGCACCGATCACGGCGATCGGCGCACCGAGGATCTGATGCTGCACGCCCACGGCCGGGTCGTACCAGCCGCCCGGCGAGCGCAGGGCGACGCTCATCTGCCCCACGCGATGCAGCAGCAGCAGCGTGAAGGTCAGCGAGACCTCCGCCACCGGCCGCGCCATGGCGGCGCCGGCCTGGGTGACCTGCACGCCATGATCGAACAGCTCGTCGGTGACGAACGCCTTCACGGTCGCGCCCGTGTGCGCGACGAGCTCGAGCCGGGGCATCCGCGCCAGCAGCTCCGCATCGAACGGCACGGCGCCCCAGCTGGTGACGACCACCCGCGTCGCGCCGAGATCCGGCACATCCGCGAGGCGGTCCACCCGCACGTAGTCCCCGCCGAGGGCGGATGCCGCCGCGCGGAGGCGCTCGACGTCGGCCGCCGTGAAGAACTCCGCCATCAGCTCGGTGCTGACCACGGCGACGAGGACGGGGGAGGTCATCGCAGCCACTCCTCGAGGTGCTCGGCGATGAACGCGTCGTCATTGAGCTCGGGATAGGCGCCGCGCACGCGGGCGATCTCCTCGGCCTGCCCCGGCGAGAGCCCCTCGGCCGGGTCGAGGCACCAGATCCCGTCCATCAGGCCCTGCTGGCGAAGCATCTCGTGCACGCCGGCGATCACCCCGTGGAAGTCGTGCCCCGGATCGAACACCGCCTGGTTCACGTCGACGAGGTCGGATGCCATCCGGCCCAGGTCGAGATAGGCGTCGCGGTCACCGGCCGCGGCGCGGTGCGAGAGCTCCAGCAGCGACACCGCGGCGCGCGTGCCGACCGCCCACTGACCGAGAAGCCCGCCGACGAACCGCAGCGTGCGCGGGCCCGCGGGCGACTCGACGTGGAACTCGGAGAGCAGGTCGGCGACGATCGCGTCATCGTTGCCGGTGTACAGCGCGATCTCGTCGGCGCGGCCCGACGCCGCCACACCGCGCACCAGCTCGAGGGTGCGGTAGCGGTCGAAGGGAGCGGCCTTGACGGCCACGACCGACGGGATCGACGCGAACTCGCGCCAGAAGTCGCGGTCGAGCACCGGCCCGCCGATCGCGGTCTGCAGGTAGAAGCCCACCACGGGCAGCACCTCGCCGACGGCACGGGCGCGCTCAAGCAGGGCGGCCTCATCGGCGCCCGCGACCCGAGGGCTCACCAGCACGGCGTCGTAGCCGAGCGACTTCGCCAGCTCGGCCTCGGCGACGGCCTGGACCGTGCCGCCCGCGACACCGGCGATCCGGACGACCTCGGGGTCGCCGTGCGCCTCGAGCTCCTCCGCGGCGAGTGCGAGCACCGGCTCGAACAGTGCGTGCTCCGGATCGCGGATCTCGAACTGCGTGGTGTGCACGCCGACGGCGACGCCACCGGCGCCGGCCGCGAGGTAGTACCGGGTGAGCGCGCGCTGGCGGCGCTCGTCGAGGCGCCGTTCGGCGGTCAGGGCGAGCGGATGCGCGGGGATCACCGCACCGCGCGTCAGCGTGCGTGCGGCTTCGGGCCGCAGAGCCGGTGCAGCCATCAGAACTTCCCGTCCCGCACGGCCCACTTGGTGGGCTTGGCCGACATCGGATGCCCCGCCTCGACCCACGACGCCTGCAGCGCGATCAGCGCGTCGGCCGAGACCGAGGGATAGCCGAACAGCGCCATGCAGCGCCGGGAGTCGTTCAGCAGCGCGGTGGTCTGCGGCTCGTCCACCAGCTCGACCTCGCGGCCCAGCAGCTCGCCGAAGCGACGGGCGACCGCGGCGACGCTGAGCGTCTCGGGGCCGGTGAGGTTCACGGTGAACACGTCGGACGACGCGTGCCCGAGGCTGCGGAGCACCACCTCGTTGGCGTAGCCCTGCCACACCACGTTGACGTTCGCGGTGGCCACCGACACCGGCTGCCCGGCGTGCACGGCGCTGCCGATGTCGGCCAGCACTCCGTAGCGCAGGTCGATCGCGTAGTTGAGCCGGATGATCGACACCCGGGTGCCCCGCTCCTGCGCACCGAACTCGAACACGCGCTCCCGGCCGAGGCAGGACTGCGCGTACTCGCCGATCGGCGCCGGCGCGACATCCTCCGAGGCGCCGCCGGACGACGCGGGGACGAACGGGTAGACGTTGCCGGTCGACATCACGGCGATCGCGCTGTCGCGGTAGCGGCGGGCCACCCGGTCGGGCAGCGCGGCGTTGACCTCCCACGCCCAGGACGGGGCGGTGGCGGCGCCGAACTTCGCGCCGACCATGAACACCACGTTCGGGGCATCCGGAAGTGCTGAGAAGTCGTCGTTCTCGATGAGGTCGAAGGGGACGACTTTCACGCCGGCCGCCTCGAGGCGCTCCCGGACGGCGGCGTCGCCGAAGCGGGAGACCGCGTGCACCTGGTCGCCGGTGCGCCCTGCGGCATCCAGGCCGCGCCGGGCGAGGACCGCCAGGGTCGGGCCCATCTTTCCGCCGGCCCCGAGGATCACGAGATCCCCCGAGCCCTGTGCGAGATCGGCGACGAGCGCCTCGCTCGGCGTGGTGAGCACGTCCTCGAGTTCCGCCTCGCCGGCGAATGCCTGAACTGTCACGTGGACGTCCTTTCTGTAGTGCGGGGATGCCGAAGTCACGGTCATCCCTTGATGCCGGTGCCCGTCACGCCCTCCTGCACGTACCGCTGAGCGACGAGGTACGCGAGGAAGATCGGCGCGAGGGCGACGACGGAGCCGGCGAGCATGGTGCTCAGCGGCACGTTCTGCTGCTGCAGCGACGAGATGCCGACGGTCAGGGTGAACATCGCGTTGGACTTCGCGATGATCAGCGGCCAGAGGAAGTCGTTCCAGTGCCACAGGAAGACGAAGATGCCGAGCGTCGCGAGGATCGGCTTGCACAGCGGCAGCACGATCCGCAGGAAGATGCGGAACTCGCCGGCCCCGTCGATGCGCGCCGCCTCGAACAGGTCGTCGGGCAGGCCCTGGATGAACTGCCGCATGAGGAACACGGCCTGCGCGTTCGCGAGGGTCGGCAGGATCAGGCCCCAGTAGGTGTCGACGCCGCCCAGGCCCGCCATCAGGATGAAGGTCGGGATGAGAGTCACGTGGAAGGGCACCATGACCATGGCCAGGAACGACCAGAACATGACCTCCTTCCCCGCGAACCGCTTCTTGGCGAAGGCGTAGCCGGCGAGTGCGGAGAGGAACAGCACCGCGACGACCGACACCAGCGAGTAGATCAGCGTGTTGCCGAGCCAGCCGAGGATGTTCTGCCCGGACAGCACCTGGGCGTAGGCGTCGAAGGAGATGTCCTTCCAGGGCAGCAGCGACCCCGGCAGCTCGACGACCTTGCCCGGCTTCAGGCTGAGCACGACCATCGCGTAGAACGGGAAGAACGCGAGGATGCCGGCGAGGGTCAGCCAGATCCAGCGGACGACGACGCCCGTCCTGGTCGGCTCGAGGGCGCGGAAGGAGCGATTGCGCGGCGGCGCGGGGCGCCGGGAGCCGGAACCGGAACCGTCGGTGAGGATCCGCTCGGTCATGGTCGTCATTTCTGCTTTCCGATCACGAGGCGCTGGATGAGGGCGACGATGAGTGTCATGACGAAGAGGGCGACGCCGATCGCGGCGGCGTAGCCGTAGTCGAAGTACTTGAAGCCCTGGTCGTAGAGCATGTACACCAGCGAGTAGCTGGCGTTGGCGGGGCCGCCCTGGGTCATCACGTAGATCACGTCGAAGACCTGGAAGGCCGCGGTGGTCTCGATCACGGCGAGGAAGAACACGGTCGGCTTGAGGAACGGCAGGATGATCGACCGGAACCGCTGCCAGGAGTTCGCGCCGTCCATCAGCGCCGCCTCCTCCAGCTCGCGGGGGATGTCCTGCATCGCGGCGATCATGATCATCATCCCGTAGCCGAACCGGGACCAGACTCCGACGATGACGATCGCGGGGATCACGAGGACGGTGCTGCCGAGCCAGGAGCCGCCGAGGCCGAGCGGGGTCATCAGCTTCGACCACGGGCCGTCGTTGGAGAAGATCCAGACGAAGATCGATCCCGCCAGCACCAGGGACGTGATCACCGGCAGGAAGAAGACGGAGCGGAAGAAGCGCGACCCGCGGAACGACCGCCGCACGCCGAGCGCCATCAGAGTGGACAGCACCAGCGAGATCGGCACCGCGAAGACGGTGTAGATCACGGTGGTGCCCAGAGCCCGCCAGAACAGCGGGTCGGCGACCATGCGCTGGAAGTTGGCCAGGCCCTTCCAGTCGAGCTCCCCCGAGATGTCGTACTGGAAGAAGCTCAGAGCGACGCCGGCGATGCTCGGTCCGAAGCGGAACGCGATGAAGAGCAGGAAGGCCGGCAGCACGAAGAAGAAGGCCACGCGCGCCTCGCGACGCGAGAGGAGTCCCTTCCCGGTCCTGCGCCCGCGCGCAGCGGGCGTCGCCGCCTCTGCGGATGTCGCCGTCGTCATAGTGATTCCACCTCGGGTCGTGGAGAGGGGGCGCACGAGCGTGCCGTGCGCCCCCTCAGCGCTGTTACTTGTTCAGGAGGGGCGCCGCGGCGTCGGCGGCGGCCTTCAGAGCGTCGGAAGGGGACTTCTGCCCCAGCAGCGACGCCTGGATCTCGGGCGACAGGACGCCCATCAGCGCGCGCGAGCTGGTGGCCAGCTGCCCCACGGTCGTGTCCGGCACGTACTTCTCGACCTCGCCGAGCAGCGGGTCGTCCGCGTACAGCGGGTCGGTGTCGCTCAGCGCGGAGAAGAAGCCGGATGCCAGCAGGTAGGGCTTCACGACGTCGGCGCTGGTCGCGTACTCGGCGAACTCGGCCGCGGCCTTCTGGGACTTCGACGCCTTCAGCACGGAGAGCGAGCCGACGGTGCCGTAGGCGATCGACTCCTTCTCGGTCAGCGGAGGCAGCACCTTGACGTTCTCCTTGCCCCAGAACGGCTCGACCTCGGGCACCGCGTTGTTCCACGTGCAGGCGACCTTGCCCTGAGCGACCGCGGTCTGCTCGAGCGGCACGCTCGTGGTGATCGCCTCGGGGTCGAGCGCCTTCTCCTTGGCGAGGTCGGTGATGAAGGTCAGCGCCTTCTTGCCCTCGGGGCTGTCGAAGCCGACGTCGCCGTCCTTCGTGTAGACCTCGCCACCGGCCTGCCAGAGCAGCGGGTAGTAGGTGAGGTTGAGGGTGTTCTCCGGCGAGGCCGGGTAGTTCAGGGCGTACAGGCCCTTCTCCACGAACTTCGGCGCCATCGCCGTCACGTCGTCCCAGGTCTTCGGGTAGTCGGTGACGCCGGCCTTCTCGAACACGGCCGCGTTGCAGAGCAGCGGCATCGCGCTGGTGAGGATCGGGGCGCCGAGCAGGTCGCCGTCGATCGTCGCGGACTTCTTGACGTTGGGCAGCAGCTCCTTCTGGCGGTCCTTGCTGAGCAGGTCGTTCAGGGGCTGGATGGACTTCTGGTACGCCGCGAGCTGGTCGGGGATCAGGTAGACGAGGTCGGGACCCTTGCCCGCCGCGATGGCGGTCTGCAGCGCCTCGTCGCGGTTGGCCCAGGGGAAGACCTCGTACGAGACCTTGATGTCCTTGTGCTCCTTCTCGAACGCCGAGATGGTGTCGTCCCAGAACTGCTTGTTCTTGGCCTCATCGGCGACGACCGGGTAGAGCCAGACCTTGACGTTCTGCTCGCCCGAGGCGGAATTGCCACCCCCGCCGGCGGAGCAGCCCGCCAGGAGGGCGATAGCGGCGACGCCTGCGGCGAGGCCGGTGAACTTTCTGACGCGCATGGTGCTCCTTTGCTAGAACCGTGCAGGGGTGGGTAGGCCTTCATTATGACATTGAGGTGTGATAATTAGTCAATACCCAGTTTTTCACCGCTTGTGAGCGGACGACTATTCCGCGAGTGAGCTGTGCTATTTTGATCGCACCGACGACGAAGGCGACGAGAGGAGGGCCATGTCGAACCCCGCACCGACCCCGATCGTCGCCCGAGCCGCACTGCAGCTGCGCGACGGCGGCGCCGCCACCGTGAACGAACTGGCCACGACGCTCGGCCTCTCCCGCACCTCGGTCGAGAACGCCGTCGGCGCCCTGGGCGACGCGGAGGTCATCATCGAGGCCCCCGCCGCGAACGGCCGCGGAGCCGGCCGGCCGGCCCGCCGGTACGCCTTCGACAGCGAGGCGGGCGCAGTGGTGGGGGTCGACATCGGTGCCGCCAGCATCCGGGTCGCGATCGCCGACCTGGGCGGCCGTGTCGTCGCCCAGCAGACCTTCGCCGGCGTCTCGGAGGAGCGCGACGGCGCCTCCAAGCTCGCTGCGGTGATCGCCGACGTCCGCACCGCCCTCGACGACGCCGGCATCCCGCTCTCGCGCGTGCGGGCCATCGGCGTCGCCCTGCCGGGCATCGTCGACGACGCCGGCCGCGTCACCGCCTCCGTCGTCATCCCGGACTGGTCGGGGATCGACATCGGCTCGCACATCCGTCAGGCGTTCGGATGCCCGGTCGCCGTCGACAACGGCGTGCGGCTGGCTGCCGTCGCCGAGCATCATCTCGGCGTCGCCCAGCTGGTGGACGACGTGCTCTACCTCTCCGTCGGCAACCGCATCGCGGCGGGCCTGATCCTCGGGGGGAGCCCGCGGCGCGGCATCCACAACGCCGCCGGCGACATCGGCCGCCTCGCCTTCCGCGGACTGAACACCGAGACCGGCCAGATCACCTGGCGCGCAGCCGACACTGCGGCCGAGGTCTTCGAGCTCGCCCGCGACGGCGACGCCGCGGCGACCGCCGAGATCGACGCCTTCGTCACCGAGCTCGCCCACGGCATCGCGACCCTGGTGCTCACCGTCGACCCGGCGATGATCGTCATCGGCGGCGGCCTGTCCGCCGCGCACGGGCAGCTGCTCGACCCGCTCCGCGAACGACTGCAGCGCAGCATCGGCCTGCCCTTCCAGGTGCCGATCGCCGAGGCGAGACTGGGCGCCGACGCCGCCGCGCACGGTGCCCTGGTGCACGCGTTCCGCCGGCACTCCACCGCGGTGTACGGCATCGAAGGGCTCCCGGTGCCCTCGGTGACCCCGCTGATCCACGACGGATCCGCCGATGCGGCCGATCCGATGACCCTTGAGGAGAGACTGTGACCAGGTTGCGTGTCGGGCTGATCGGCGCCGGCGGGATCTCGCGCGTGCACGCGGATGCGTGGCGCGCGCTCGGCGCGGAGGGCTATGTCACCTCGGTGCAGGGCGCGGAGGAGATCGCCGAGGAGTTCGGGTTCCAGGCGGTCGACGACGTCGACGCGCTGCTCGGACTGGTCGACGTCGTCGACATCGTCACCCCGAGCAGCACGCACGCCGACCTGGCGCTGCGTGCGATCGCCGCCGGCCGGCACGTGATCTGCGAGAAGCCCCTCGCGTCGACCTCCACCGATGCCGCGCGGGTCGTCCGCGCGGCCGAGGAGGCCGGGGTCCGGCTGTTCCCCGCGCATGTGGTGCGCTACTTCGGGGAGTACCTGCGCATCAAGCAGGCCATCGACTCCGGTCGACTCGGCGACATCGCGGTGCAGCGGTTCAGCCGCGCGGGCTCCGCTCCGCAGACCCCCTGGTTCTTCCGCGAGAGCACGGGCGGCGGCCTCATCCGCGACCTGATGATCCACGACATCGACCAGGCGATCTGGTTCGCCGGCCCCGTGGCATCCGTGTACGCCGTGCAGAACCCGCCGACCGTCGACGACGTGGTGCCTGCGCCGGTCACCTCCCACGTCGTGCTGACGCACGCGAACGGCGTGATCAGCCATCTGCACGCCAGCTGGGTCGCGAGCGGCATGCCGTTCCGCACCAGCGTCGAGGTCTCCGGTGCATCAGGGCGGATGCGGCACGACAGCGCCGACGACCGCGTGAGCCGCACCGACACCGCGACGGTCGCCGCCGCCACCGACTACCTGCCGCCGATGTCGCCGCAGGAGAGCCCGTACTACGCCGAGATCGCAGACTTCGTCGCCGCGCTCGGCACCGGCGCCGACGTGCGGATCACCCCGGCGGAGGGCGTCGAGGCCGTGGCCGTCGCCGAAGCCGCCTACGCCTCGATCGCCGCGGGAACGCCGATCGCCCTCGACACCCTGGAGCTCGTCCGATGACCGCCGCCACCCCGCTCCGCGTCGCGGTGCTCTCGTTCGCGCACACCCACGCGCTCAGCTATGTGCAGTCGCTGAGCGCGATGCCAGGGATCGAGCTCCTCGCCGCCGACCCCGACGGGGCGACGGCGCCCGATGACGCGCCTCGCGGTGCCGAGCTGGCAGCCGAACTGGGGGTCGCCTACGTCGACACCTATGAGGAGGCCTTCGCCTGGAAGCCCGACGCCGTGGTGATCGCCGCCGAGAACTCGAGGCACCGAGCGCTCGTCGAGATGGCGGCCGCGGCAGGTGCGCACGTGCTGTGCGAGAAGCCGCTGGCGACCTCGGTCGAGGACGCTGAGGCGATGCGCGAGGCGTGCGAGCGGGCCGGTGTGATCCTCATGGTCGCCTACCCGGTGCGCTTCGCTCCGTCGTTCCGTGACGCGCTGGCGCAGCTGCGCAGCGGGCGGCTGGGGCGCGTGCTCGGCGTCACCGGCGTGAACAACGGCAAGCTTCCGCAGGACCGCGCCTGGTTCACCGACCCCGAACTGGCCGGCGGCGGCGCACTGGTCGACCACGTCGTGCACTGCGCCGACCTGCTCGACGAACTGCTCGGCGAGCGCCCCCGCACAGTGCGGGCGGTGTCGAACGGCACGCTCTACGCCGACCGCGACCTCGCCGTCGAGACCGGCGGCATGGTCACGCTGCAGTACCCGAGCGGAGTGATCGCCAGCATCGACTGCTCCTGGAGCTGGCCGGTGTCGTCGCCCACCTGGGGCGGGCTCACCCTGCAGGTCGTCGCCGAGCACGGCACGGTCACGGTCAGCCCCTTCGCGCAGGGCGTCGCCGGACACGACGCGCACGGCGAGACCTGGGATCCGGTGGGGCTCGACCTGGACGCGCTGCTGCTCGCCGAGTTCGTCGCTGCGGTCCGCGAGGGCCGCCGGCCGCAGCCGGATGCCGGCGTGGGCGTGCGCACCGTCGAGATCGTGAAGGCCGCCCAGGCCTCGGCCGCCCGCGGCGGCGAGGTCGTCGCCCTGGCCTGACGGTCCGCCCAGACGGATCGCCCTGACGAAGAAGTGAGGAGAACCACCGCATGACCGAGAGCTGGCGGGAACGGGCTCTGGCGGTGATGCCGGTGGGCTCGAGCACCAATTCGAAGGCCCCGTCGCTGCTGCCGGAGGAACCCGAGGTCATCGTCCGCGGGCGCGGATGCAGAGTCTGGGACGACCGCGGCAGGGAGTTCATCGACTTCCGCTGCGCTCTCGGACCGATCACACTCGGCTACGCCGATCCCCGGGTCGACGACGCGATCCGCCGGCAGCTCGACGACGGGATCCTGTTCGGCCACCCGCATCCGCTCGAGACGACGACCGCCGAGCTGTTCTGCTCGATGGTCCCCGGCGCCGAGGCCGCGCGATTCCTGAAGACCGGGGGCGAGGCGCTGGCGGCCGTGATCCGCATCGCCCGGGCGCACACCGGCCGCGACCGGGTGGTGCAGATCGGATACAACGGCTGGCTGAACTCGCTCGCCGCAGGTGCCAGAGTTCTGCCCGGGGCGGTCTCCGACTCGATCCCCGGGGTGCCGGCGGCGCTGGCCGCGCTGCACCACGCCGTGGACTGGGACGACCGGGAGACCCTCGACGGGCTGTTCGCCGAGCATGGCTCCGAGATCGCGCTCATCCTCGTCGCGGCGGACTACCCGTCGATCCCCGCATCCGCCGGGTTCTACGCCTACCTGCGCGAGCTGGCGGACCGGCACGGCGCACTGCTGGCCTACGACGAGATGGTCACGGGCTTCCGGGTGGCGCTGGGCGGCATGGCGGAGTTCACCGGGGTGCTGCCCGACCTGGCGGTGCACGGCAAGGGCGTCGCGAACGGGATGCCGCTGTCGGTGTACAGCGGTCGCCGCGACGTGCTCGGCGTGCTCGACCGCGGCGAGGTCGTCGTCACCTCGACCTACGGAGGCGAGACGCTCTCGCTCGCCGCGGCATCCGCGACGATGACGATCCTGCGCGACGAGGACGTCCCGGCCCGACTGCGCAGCTCGGGCGAGCGGATGCAGGCGGGCCTGAACGCGCTGTTCGAGGATGCCGGCGTCGCACTGCGCCTGGAGGGGCATCCGACCTGTCCGCAGTTCGTCGGCGACGGCGCCCTGATCGACGCGTTCCTGCGCGCCTCCTTCGCCCACGGGGTGTCGTTCTACCGGGTCGTGTACGTGAACGCCGCACACACCGCCGACGACCTCGACGAGGCCCTCCGTCGTGCCGCCGCCGCCGTCGAGGACATCGCATGACCGTCATCGACGCGCACACCCACCTCGACGACGGGCGCTTCGATCCGCGCGTGCTCGACCTCGGCGACCGGCTCGGCATCGACCTGTTCCTGTGCACCGACATCGGCGCCTTCATCGCGCATCCGTCGATCGATGAGGTGCGCGAGATGAACCGCACGCTCGCGGGCGAGCTGCGCAGGCACCCTGACCGGCTGCGCGGCTACTGCTACGTCAACCCGCGATACGGCGCCCGGACCATGGACGACCTGCGCCGCAACGTCGAGGACGAGGGGATGATCGGGATCAAGCTGTGGATCGCGACCCTCGCCGACGACGCGCTGTGCGATCCGATCCTGGAGTACGCCGCCGAGCACCGCCTGATCGTGCTCACGCACGCCTGGCGCAAGACCGTGGGCGGGTTCCCGTACGAGTCGACCGCCGAGCACGTGGCGCGCGCCGCGACGCGGCATCCCGATACCCGCTTCCTGATGGCGCACCTGGGCGGCCAGCCCGAGTCGGCGACCGCCGCGGTGCTGCCGCATCCGAACGTGCGGGTCGACACCTCGGGCACCCTCATCGGTGCCGGCGAGGTCGCACTCGCCGTGGAACGGCTGGGCGCCGACCGCGTCGTGTTCGGCTCCGACCTGCATCACGTCGACCTGGTCGAGAACGTCGGGAAGATCCTCGCCGCGCGGCTGGATCCCGCCGACGAGGCTCGGGTGTTCGGCGGGAACATCGCCCATCTGCTCGAGGAGGTCTCCCGGTGACCGCACGCGCGCACGAACTGCTCGACGGCTTCACCCGACTCGGCGCCGTCGACACTCTCAGCCTTCTCGGTCAGTGGCCGTACCGGCTCGGCGCCGCGGCATCCGCCGACGACCTGCGCGCGCACGCCCGCAGACTCGGGCTGCAGCAGCTCTGGGTGTCGCATCTCGCGACGCTCACCGGCTTCGACACCCGCACCGGCAACGAAGCGCTGCGGAGCGCCTGCGGCGACGACCCGCTGTTCCGCCTGTTCGCGGTCGTCGACCCGGGCGCACCGGGATGGCCGAGGGAGCTGACCTGGGCCGCGCGGGAGGGCTTCACCGGCGTACGCCTGTTCCCCGGCGATCACGGCACAGCGGCGGAGGCGCTGCGGCCGGTGATCGAGGAGGCTGCCGCGCTCGGGCTGGCTGCGCAGGTCGTGCTGCGGCTCGACGATCCGCGCGTGCGCCATCCGCGTTCACCGGCGACCGATCCGGGGATGCCCGAGATCGCCGAGCTGGTGCGCCGTGCGCCCGCACATCCGCTGGTGCTCAGCGGCCTGAACAGGCTGGAGTGGATCGAGCTCGGCAGACACCTCGGTGACGACGTGCCCTCGCACGTGCTGCTCGATCTGTGGCACGTGAACGGCCCGACCTTCGTCGGCGACACCTGGGGCGATGATCCGGACCGGTGGGTGTTCGGCAGCGGATTCCCGGTGCAGGCCGCCGAGCCCACGGCGCTGCAGATCGCAGCCGCATCGATCACCGACGACGCGCGCCGACGGATCGCCGCCGGCAATGCCCTGCTGCTCCAGGCCTCCCTCCGAGACACGGAAGAATGAACTCATGACCACCGCCGAGACCACCAGGCTGCAGGCCGCCCTCACCGCCGAAGAGCCCCTGAACTGGGTGATCACCGGAGACTCGATCACGCACGGGCTGATCCACACCCAGGGCGGGCGCAGCTACCCGGAGCACCTGCACGAGCTGATCCGCGGCGAGCTGGCCCGCACCCGCGACATCCTGATCAACTCCGCGATCAGCGGGCACAAGATCGTGCAGATCCTCGGGGACTTCGACCGTCGCGTCGCCTCGTGGAACCCCGACGTCGTCACTCTGATGATCGGCACCAACGACTGCTCGACGCTGGTCGCGACGCTCCCTCCGGCGGAGTTCGGCGCTTCCATCGCCGAGTTCGTCGCGCGCGTTCGCGCACTGGGCGCCGTGCCGGTGCTGCTCACGCCGCCCTCGGTCGACGTCGCCGCCGCTCCGGAGCGCGCGCGGATCGGCGCGTTCGCGCAGGCGATCCGCGATGTCGCCGCGCGAGACGACGTGCTGCTCGTGGACCAGCACGCCCGCTTCGCCGAGATCGGCCACGGCGGAGTGCCGTGGGGTCTGATGAACGACCCGTTCCACCCGAACGAGGCCGGCCACGCGCTCCTCGCCCTCGAGGTCGCGGCGGCGCTCGGCATCCGGCCGGAGCCGTCGCGGGCGCTCACACTGCTGCGCGCACAGGTCGCCGCCGCCTCGCTCAACCCCTGACCCGCCCGGCACGCCTGCACGACCCTGGCACATCCGCACGACCGGATGCCCGGAATCGCCGTGCATCCGTTACCAGATCGTGCATCCGTGCCGGACCTCCCGTCGAGGCCCCGACCGTCCTAGGCTCGGGAGCACCGACGAAGGGAACGCGCATGCGCATCGACCTCAGCGGCAGGACCGCTCTCGTGACCGGATCCACCCAGGGCATCGGACAGGCGATCGCCGCCGTGCTCGCCGACGCCGGCGCACGCGTCGCCGTGAACGGCCGCAGTGCGGCGAAGGTGGATGCCGCCATCGCCGAGCTCGCGGCCGACGGACGCGCGTTCATCGCGGCGCCGGGCGACGTCACCACAGAGGACGGCGCGGCGGCCGTGCTCGCCGCCACCGGCCGGGTCGACGTCCTCGTGAACAACCTCGGCATCTTCGGCGCCGAGGAGCCGCTCGCGATCACCGACGACGAATGGCGGCGCTACTTCGACGTCAACGTGCTCGCCGCCGTGCGCCTGATCCGCGCGACGCTGCCCGGCATGACCGAGCGCGGCTGGGGACGCATCCTGAACATCGCGAGCGACTCCGCGATCGTGATCCCCGCCGAGATGATCCACTACGGCATGTCGAAGACGGCGCTGCTCGCGGTCTCGCGCGGCTTCGCGAAGGCCGCCGCCGGCACGGGCGTGACGGTCAACTCGGTGCTCGCAGGGCCGACGCACACCGGCGGCGTGGAGGACTTCGTCTACCAGCTGGTCGACAAGGACCTGCCGTGGGATCAGGCGCAGCGCGAGTTCATGATCAAACACCGGCCGCAGTCGCTGCTGCAGCGGCTGATCGAGCCCGAGGAGATCGCGAACATGGTCGCCTACCTCTCCTCGCCGCTGGCTTCGGCGACGACGGGCGCCGCGGTCCGCGTGGACGGCGGCTACGTCGATTCGATCGTGCCCTGATGCGCGCCGATCACTACGACGAGTTCGCGGACGGCTATGACGCCGAGAATGCGGCCAGCCTCGTGAACGCCTATTACGAGCGTCCCGCGATGATCGATCTCGCCGGCGACGTGCGCGGCCGCCGCATCCTCGACGCCGGATGCGGCTCCGGTCCCCTGTCGGCGGCGCTGCGCGAGCGCGGGGCGGAGATGACGGGCATCGACGGCAGCCCGGCCATGCTCGACCTCGCCCGTGCCAGGCTGGGCGCCGACGTGCCGCTGCAACTGGCCGACCTCGCCGAGCCGCTGCCGTTCCCCGACGACTCCTTCGACGACGTCGTGGCGTCGCTCGTGCTCCACTACCTGCCGGACTGGGCCGCCGCGCTGGCGGAGCTGCGGCGGGTGCTGAAGCCCGGCGGCCGCCTGATCGGCTCGGTCAACCACCCCTTCGCCCGTGCGTACAACTATCCCGACGCGGACTACTTCGCCGTGGAGCAGTTCTCGGAGGAGTACGACTTCGCCGGGACGCCCGGCGTGCTCACGTACTGGCACCGGCCGCTGCACACGATCATCGAGGAGTTCGTCTCGGCCGGGTTCGAGATCAAGGTGATCGACGAGCCCGCGCATTCGCCGGACACGCCGTCCGAGCTGCTGCCGCCGCTGATCCTCAGCGGCGAGCGCACGCGGTTCATGTCGTTCCTGTTCTTCGTGCTCGTCGCGCCCTGACGCGGAACACCTGCACGACCGGGGAACGCCTGCACGACCGGATGCGGGGATGCGTCGTGCATCCGTTCCCGGATCGTGCAGGCGTCCCGCGGGTCAGCCCTGGAGCATCCCCTTCATCTCGGCGATCTCGTCGGTCTGCGCGTCGATGATCTTCTGCGCGAGGGCCGTGGCATCGGGGTTCTTCCCGTTCTCGACTTCGTCCTTCGCCATGTCGACGGCGCCCTCGTGGTGCACGATCATCTGCTCGAGGAACAGCTTTCCGGCATCCGCTCCTGCTGCCGCCTCGAGGGCGGCCATGTCGTCGGCGCTCATCATGCCGTCGTCATGGCTCATCGAGTCGTCGGCCGGCTTCACGCCCCAGTCGTCGAGCCAGCCCTTGAGCTGCTCGATCTCGGGGCCCTGGGCCTGCTTGATGCGGGTGGCGAGGTCCGCCACCGTGGGGTCGAGGCCCTCCTTGCCGAGCACGAGATCGCTCATCTCGATGGCCTGCTCGTGGTGGCCGACCATCATGCTCGCGAACATCGCGTCGGCGTCGTTCGCCGCCGCATCGGATGCCGGCGACTGCGACATCCCCGGCATGTTCTCGTGCCCCGACGGCGTGGGCGTGCACGCGGCGAGAGCGGTCAGTGACAGGACTGCTGCGCCCGTGATCAGGGCGCGACGAATGGTGTTCATGGTTCTCCTTTAGTGTTCGATGACGGTGCGTCGGCGCGCGGGCGCGCCAGAGCACGGGTCATCTGCGACTGATGCAGAGAACGTCGAGAGAGGGAGGCTGCGGGGCGACGGGCACCGCGGCGAGCGCGCGCAGCAGGATGCCGGGCGCGGGCAGTCCCCCGCGCAGCACGGGCGCGCGCAGCAGCAGGATGCCGGCGAGCAGTGCGAGCACGCACAGTGCGGCCATCGCGCCGTCGGCGTCGGAGCCGTGGTCGCCGGCGGGGTGGGCGACGGGCGCGGCGGCCATCGACGGCGCGGTGTCCGTCATCGCGGCATCCGCCGTCATCGCGTGGGTGATGGCGGTGTCGGACATGCCGTGGTGCTCGGAAGTGCCGTGCAGTCCGAGCACGTGCATGCCGAGCAGGCCCGCAAGCAGCACGAGGACGGCGATCAGCCGTCCCGCCTGCTTCGAATACCCCACTCGGGTATCGTACAGAGCGGCCGCGCAGATCGGTACCAGGGGACCAATGCCCGGAACCGTTCGGATCTGCGAATCTTGCATCAACGCTTCAGTTCAAAACGACACTATGTACATCTCTCGCAACGCCAGCAGATGAGATCAGCTGCGGCTCGGCTGATCCAGGGGGCTCGGATGAGGCTGGACCTAAACTGGCGAGTGAGCAATAGAAGGGCGATGAACATGACACGACAGACTGACCAGATGCCGAAGCGCACGACCTGGTGGGGCGGCGTCGTTGCCTTTTTTGCAGCCTTGCTCTCATCAATCGGGCCCCAGGGATAACCCCTCCCCGGGCGCCGCCATGGTGAGGCTGTGCGCAGCGACCGGCCCCTCGGCTCTCTGAACCCCGATGCAGTTGCGCTGGTGGAATTGCTGGATCGCCATGATCCGAGCATCCGGCGCACCCTCGTGCGCGTCACGTCATGTGTGAGCATCGTTGCA
>JAITUD010000297.1 GCA_031286555.1 Microbacterium sp.
GCCGTAGTCGACCAGGGTCTTCTGCCATTCGACGAGCGCCGCGTTCAGGTCGCCCTTCTCGCCGATCGCCTTGCCGACCGAGTCGCCGAAGACGTTGTTCGCGTAGCCCTGGTAGGGCAGATACTGCCATCCGGGGATGACCGACTTCGACGAGGCGGCACCGACCAGGTTCGCCTTCTGCTCGTCGACGTACGCCGGGAAGGTGGTGTCGGCCCATGCCTGATCGTCGAACGTGGCCGTGGTCGACGGGAACCCGGCCTTGT
This sequence comes from Microbacterium sp., assembly GCA_031286555.1. Lineage (GTDB taxonomy): Bacteria > Actinomycetota > Actinomycetes > Actinomycetales > Microbacteriaceae > Microbacterium. The sequence continues at coordinate 264 of JAITUD010000297.1, forward strand.
TGACGAGATCGCGCCCCTCGCCCTCGGCGAGGAACTGCAGAACGGCCGCTCCGATCAGCTTGTTCTTGCTCTGCTCGGTGACCGCGATGCCGCTGCCGCCGTTCTCCGCGGAGCCGGGCTGGCCGTCCCAGGTCGGCATCGGGGCGGCCTTCCACTTGTCGACGCCGTAGTCCTCGCCCATGTTGATCATCCACGAACCCATCAGCAGGGTGCCGAGCTTGTCCTGTGCGAGAGCTTTGGTCCATTCGTCCGACCAGGTCGCCAGCGGCGACAGCTCGCCCTTCTGCAGCATCCCGCCCCACATGTCGGCGAACTTCTTCGATCCCTCGTCCTGCAGATCGATCGTGACGTTCTCGCCCTCGGTCTTGAACGGGTGACCGCCGGAGGCCCAGATCATGCTGGTGAAGAATCCTGCGTCGCCGCCGGTGGCGATGTAGGTCGACGGGTCGTGCGCGTGGATCTTCGCGGCGTCCGCGGTGAACTCGTCCCAGGTCTTCGGCGCCTCGGTGATGCCGGCCGCGGCGTAGAGCTTGGTGTTGTAGATCATCACCATCGGACCGGAGTCCAGCGGCAGCCCGACGAGCTTTCCGTCGACGTTGACCGCGTTCCAGGTCGATTCGGTGAACTGGTCCTTGTACTCGTCGATGCCGTAGGCGCTCATGTCGGCGAGCGCCCCGCCCATCGTCAGCTGCGGCATCGTCTGGTACTCGACGGGAAGGATGTCGGGAGCGCCCGAGCCCGCCTTCACCGCGTTCTGCAGCTTGGTGACCGCGGCATCCGGGTTGTCGAGCTTGACGACCTTGATCTTCACCTTCGGGTTCGCCTTCGTGAACGCGTCGGCCTGCTCCTGGGTCGCGTCGCTCCAGGTCCACCAGGTGATCTCGCCGCCCTTCTTGACGGCGGCGTCGATGTCGGCCTGGGACGTCCCCTGGCCGGGCGACTGGTCTCCGCTGCTGGAGCACGCGGAGAGTCCGCCGATGACCAGCGCCCCGGCGCCGACGACGACGGCGGCGCGCAGGAGGATGTTCTTCTTCATTGCTGGGTCCTTTCTCGGTGTTGCAGTGTGGTGCTTCTTGGGGATTCAGAGGTCATTTGACGGCCCCGGTCGCGAGCCCCGACTGCCAGTACCGCTGCAGGTAGAGGAACGCGGCCGAGATGGGCAGCACGGTCAGCAGCGATCCGGTGATGACCAGCTGCGGGATCGGCTGGGTGCCGATCGAGTTCGATGCCGAGGCCCACTGGTTCAGCCCGACGGTGAGCGGGTACCACTGCGGGTCGCTGAGCATGATGAGCGGTAGGAAGTAGTTGTTCCAGGTGGCCACCACGGCGAACATCAGCACGGTGATGAACGCCGGTGCCAGCTGGCGCAGCGAGATGGCGAAGAAGATCCGCACCTCGCCGGCGCCGTCCAGGCGCGCCGCCTCGATCAGCTCGTCGGGGATCGCCTCGGCGGCGTACACCCACACCAGGTACAGGCCGAAGGCCGTGACGAGCGAGGGGATGATCACCGACCAGGGGGTGTTGGTCAGCCCCAGCTTGCTGAACAGCAGGAACTGCGGCACGGCGAGCACCGAGCCGGGAATGGCCAGGGCGCCCAGGATGATGGCGAACACGGCGCGCCGCCCAGGGAAGCGGTACTTCGCCAGCCCGTAGCCCGCAAGGGTGGCGAGCAGGGTCGCTCCCCCGGCGCCGACGACCACGTAGAGCACGGTGTTGCCGAACCAGCGCAGGAAGACCCCGTCGTCGTAGGCGAACACGTCGGCGATGTTGCTGAACAAGGAGAAGTGCTCGCCGAACCAGAGCCCGGAGGTGTCGTAGAGCTCCTGCCGAGACTTGGTGGAGTTGACCACGAGCCAGAACAGCGGGCCGAGGCTGTACAGCAGCATGATGCTCATCACGATCATGAGGGTGATCGAGGTGCGCTTGTTCCGCGGCGACCGCCGGCGCGGCTTCCCGGTGTGCGCGATCCGACCGCTGGCGAGCCTGCTGGGACGGCGCCCGGTGACGATGGCCTCGGTGGCGCTCATCGCTTGTCCTCCTTCATGCCCATCGACTGCGCGAAGAAGGCGATGATCATCGTGATGACGCCGGAGACGATCGCGATCGCGGCGGCGTAGTTGAACTGAGAGCCTGCGAACGACAGGTTGAACGCGTACAGGTTGGGCGTGAAGTAGCTGGTGATCACGTTCGGCGCGATGTTCTGCAGCACCGCCGGCTCGTTGAACAGCTGGAAGCTGCCGATGATCGAGAAGATCGTCGCGACGACGATCGCCCCTCGGATGCCCGGGATCTTGATGCTGAACACGGTGCGGAACGCTCCCGCGCCGTCGATCTCGGCGGCTTCGTAGAGCTCCTGGGGGATCGCCTGCAATGCCGCGAAGAAGATCAGCATGTTGTAGCCGACGAACTCCCAGGTCACGATGTTGCCGATCGCGGTCATGATGAACGTGTCGGACAGCGGCGAGGGGACGATGCCGTCGAGCCAGCGGTTCAGGTCGGCGACGAGACCGAACTGGTCGCCGTACATGTAGCCCCAGATCATCACGGCGACGACACCGGGGACGGCATAGGGCAGGAAGATGCTGAGGCGGTAGAACGGCACGAACCTCAGCCGCGCGCTGTCCAGCGCCAGCGCGGCGGTCAGCGCGAGCACGAGCATGATCGGAACCTGGATGCAGAGGAACACCACGACGCGGATGGTCGCGTCCCAGAACTTCGGGTCCTGCAGCGCGAGCGCGTAGTTCTCCAGGCCGACGAAGTGCGTGCCGCCGACGAGGGTGTCGCGGAACAGGCTGAGGTAGATCGCGTAGAGCAGCGGCACGATGAGCACCAGCGTGAAGACGATCATGAACGGGCCGACGAACCACCAGCCCGCCCACGACGGTCGGGAGCGTCGCATCTGCGGCATCGCGATCGACATCCGGTATCTCACTTCCTCGTGATTGGTTGCGTTATCAATGGAAGATACAACAAACTTGGTTACGTAAACAATCATCCATCCGATCGATCTTGCTCGAAGAGGAGCCGCCGCATGGCCGAGGTCATCCATGTCGTCTTCAAGACCCACCTCGATGTCGGGTTCACCGCGCTCGCCGAGACCGTGGTGTCGCGGTATCTGGAGTCCTATCTGCCGGGGGCGATCGATCTGGCCGAGGAGCTGGATCGGCGCGGCGGCGATGCCCGATTCGTCTGGACGACGGGATCATGGATGATCCGGCACGCGCTTGAGCACGGGGATGCCGTGCTGAAGACGCGACTGGACGCCGCGATCCGGCGCGGCAGCATCCGCTGGCACGCGCTGCCGCTCACGACGCACACCGAGCTGATGGATCGATCGCTCGCGGAGTACGCGGTGTCGATCGCCGCCGACCTCGATGCACGGTACGACAGGCGCACGACCGCCGCGAAGATGACGGATGTACCCGGACACACCATAGGTCTGGTGCCGGTGCTCGCGGCGGCGGGGATCGAGTACCTGCATCTGGGGGTGAACGGCGCCTCGGCCGTCCCTGTGGTGCCGGAGCACTTCCGCTGGCGCGCTCCGGACTGCAGCGAGGTGGTGGTGCACTACGCCCGCAGCTACGGCGCCGAAGGGCTCGAGGTCGCCTTCACCCCGGACGGCCGGGTCGGTCTGCATCTCGCGCACACCGGCGACAACCTGGGCCCGCCCAGCGCGGACGATGTCGAGGCCCTGTTCGGTGCGCTGGCGGCGCAGCATCCCGGTGCGCGGATCGTGGCCGGCGGACTGGACGGGTTCGCCGCGGCGCTCGTCGCGCAGCGAGAGGTGCTGCCTGTCGTCGAGGACGAGATCGCGGACTCCTGGATCCACGGCGCGGGAGCCGACCCGCTGCTCACCGCAGGCCTGCGCACGCTGCTCGCGCTGCGCCGGGACTGGATCGCCGCCGGCGAGCTCGTGCTCGGCGAGGCCGAGGACGACGAGTTCGCGGAGTGGCTGCTGCGCGTCGCCGAGCACACCTGGGGCGAGGACCTGAAGACGTTCCTGCCCGACTACCGCAACTACACGAAGGCCGACTTCCGCGCCGCGCGGGCGCGCGACGTCATCGACCCCGCGCAGAACCCCGCGAGCACCGAGGCCTTCGCATGGGCGTACGCGGAGCATCCGTCGCCGCAGGGCCTGCGGTACTCCGCATTCGAGGGCTCCTGGGCCGAGCAGCGCCGTCATCTCGACCACGCCGTCGCCGCGCTGGCGCCGGCGCGCCGGGCGCAGGCGCAGACGGCTCTCGCTGCCCTCACCTCCGTCCGGGAGCCGGATGTCGGAGAGCCGGCATCCGCGGGCGAGGTGCTCGAGCTGGGCAGGTTCCGGGTGCGATTCGCCGACGACGGCTCGGTCGACCTGCTGGACGACGATCTCGGTCGCAGCTGGGCCGACGCCGAGCATCGCATCGGCGAGTTCTCCTTCCAGACCTTCGACGAGGAGGACGAGCGCGTCTGGCTCGGCCAGTACTGCCGCGACCTCGAGCACACGGCGGACTGGGCCGTGCCCGACCAGAGCAGCCCCGGCCTCGCGATCGCGGACACTCTGCCGGCGTCGGTCTTCACCCCTGAGATCGGCGGCATCGTGATCACACGCGCGGCCGACGCCGATGTCGCGGTGGTGCGTCTGCGGATGCCGGAGCGCGCGACCGAGCACTGGGGCGCTCCGCGCTCGCTGACCGCGACGCTCACCTTCCCGCGCGACGCGCTGACCGTCGGCATCAGGCTCGATGTCGCCGGCCGGGATGCCTCCCGCCTTCCCGAGGCCAGCTGGTACGGGTTCCGCCCACTCCCGGCCTCCGGCATCTGGTGGCTGGACAAGATCGGCACCGACGTCGACCCCACCCGGGTCGTGCAGCGCGGCAACCGCTCGCTGCACGCGGCCGAGGCCGTGTACCGAGACGGCGACCGGCCGCTGCGTTGGACGTCGCCGGACGCGCCGCTGGTGGCCGTCGGCGAGCCGCAGCTGCTGCGCTTCCGCGACCAGCAGGCCAGGCCCGAGGACGGATTCCACGTCAACCTGCACAACAACGTGTGGGGCACGAACTTCCGGATGTGGTTCGATGACGACCTGAGCTATCGCTTCACCCTCGATCTCGATCCGGAAGGGTCCGCCTCATGACCTCGCTCGTCACGACACCGCTGTCGATCATGGCGCCCAGGCCGGACGGGTTCGAGGCCGTGTGGGGGGTGTCCCGGCTGAGCCGCGGCCAGCTGGAATGGCGCACCTCCCGCGAGTCCGGCGAGGTCAGGATGGACCGGTTCGGTATGACACCGCAGGGCGACGAGGTGCTGCGCGTGCGCGCGGAGGGCCTGCCGCTCGGGCGGACCGTCGAGGTGCGGGCGATCACCGAGGCGGTGGGCGGACCCACCGATCGGCACGTGACCGAGTGGCGTCGGGTGCACCTGCCCGACGCGGATGCCGGAGCCGCCCTCGTCGTCATCTGGAACGACACGCATCAGCAGGACGAGACGATCCAGGCGCTGGACGACCTCTCGCCCGCCGCGGACCTGTTGGTGTGGAACGGCGACCTCTGCAACGACTGGAAGACGCCGGACGAGTTCACGCCGACCCTGCTGTCCCCCGCCGGACGGGACATCACCGCGAACCGTCCGCTCGCCCTCACGATCGGCAACCACGACGTGCGCGGCGACTGGGCGTTCCGTCTGCAGTCCTATGCGGCGATGCCGGAGGGGCGGCCCTACTACTCGGTGCGCGTCGGGCCGGTCGCCTGCATCATGCTGCACACCGGCGAGGACAAGCCCGACGACCATCCGACCTTCCGCGGCCGGGTGGCGATGGAGCAGCTGCGCGCCGAGCAGACCGCCTGGCTGCGCGACGAGATCCAGCGGCCCGGCATCCGGGATGCGCCGTACCGCGCGGTGTTCTGCCACATCCCGCTGCGCTGGATCGACGAGACCCCCGTCGACTACGACGCCGAGGGGTACGACTGGTTCAGTCGTACGAGCCGCGACGCCTGGCACGATTCGCTCGTCGAGTGGGGCGCGCAGCTGATCGTCTCGGGGCACACGCACTACCGCTCGATGATCCCGGCCGATGCCGCCTTCCCATACGCCCAGGTGATCGGTGGGGGTCCGGTCGCCGACCCCGGCGATGAGGAGGCGGCCACCTGGATCGAGTTGGCGGCGGACGAGCGCGAACTGGTGCTGACGATGCAGACGCTCGACGGCGCGACCGCGCTGCGGGCGACCTTCATGCCGGTCACGGAGTAGCCGCCGACGCCGACCTGAAAGGATGGGTCGCATGCCTCGCGTCGTCGCCCTGTACCGCTACCCCGTCAAAGGATTCACTCCGGAGCCCTGCGAGGAGCTGACCGTGCAGGCCGACGGGCGCATCGCCGGTGACCGGGTGCTCGCGTTCCGGTTCGCGGATGCCGCGACCCCCGAGCTCGATGACGCGGGCCTGCACTACTGGCCGAAGTCGAAGGGGCTCGCGCTGGAGGGCTTCCCCGCGTTGGCCGCACTGCGGCTGCGCTACGACCACGAAGCACTGCGCGTGCAGGTCAGTCACCACGACGTCGTGCTGGTCGACGCCGCGCTCGACGACGATGGTCGAGCCGAGCTCGTCGA